>JAJNBN010000042.1 GCA_021156225.1 Verrucomicrobiota bacterium
CGGTGCTATTTATAAATTCGAAAATGTAATTTAACAATCTTCCTTCAGGATCTTTCTCCAACTGTTTGAATTTCAAATCCTGCAGCCACCGGAGACATTCACTCAAAGCCACATTTTCACCAAATACCGACAAATGTCGGGCCAATCTCGGGTGAGAATAGAATACTTTTTCGTAATCTTTATCGCCTCCTGCAAAACGACGATAAGGTCCATAAGCTGCCGAAAACCAACCGGGTTTTCCACTCCAAACGTGCCTATTTGCTGGCCGTTGTTTACTGGTGGCTAGTTGGACATCTTGGTTTTCCTGCCGGACAAAAAACAGATTCACAGTAAGTAGATTCTGTGTTTGTCTGCCTTTGCCTTTCCACTCATCATAGAACTTATCTTGTTCAATGGATAAGAATATGATTCCAGTATTGTCTATGGGTCGCATCCAGCTGCTCCAATCCAGCCGCAGAGCGGGAGCTTCAGCCGGGCCAACCAGAGCAAGTGCAACAGCTCTTAGAAATGAAGATTTACCCGACCCGTTATCACCAATAATGACGTTGGAGTTCCTTAAGTGAGGCGATTTTGTCCTGCTATACGAGCGTCTTTTCATCCTGACCTTGCTCAAGCACAATCTCACATGCAGGGTTACCAGTCAATGTCGGTTCGAGTAAAAGCCGCGCTGGAGTTGCCAACGCGGCTTTGAATTTCAATCAAGTCCGGCCCCCAAATAGGCCCGTCATGCAATGACCAAAGATTAGAACTTGTTCTTCCGATACGCCCCCATCTTCGGCGCATCCGGATTCACTTCCGGGCCGAAGTAGCGCAGCACTACCAGCGGTTCCGTCTCGCTCGTGTTCTCGAACGTGATGCCCGCTTTCGCGCCGTCTTCCGTCACGAAATACTCGTCCTCGGTCAGCTCATGGAAGCGGATCAGCTTCGGGCTGTTCAGCGCCTGGCCGTTGATCTTGCCGGAGCCCTGCACGCAGATGAGACCATACGCGCCGTTATCCGTGATTGTCGCCTTGATGCCGGGTTCCACCGTTAGTTCCTTGGCCGTGAAGAGCTGTTCGCCATCCACCTTGCCGTAAACGATCCAGCGATCCACGAAACCTTCCTTGCGCGTATCCGCGACCGGCACGGGTTCGAGGTAGTGGTTGTCCTTGAACTTCGGATCCACGTTCTTCGCCCAGTCGAGCTGTTCCACGATGAAGTCCAGGTCCTTGTGATGCTTCTTCGGCATGTCCTTCACCAGCAGGCTCCACGGCACTTCGCGGCCTTCCACCAGGCTCTGATACATGCCGAACACATCCGAACCCCACTGCGGCTCATACGTGCAGAGCGAACCCGGCGCATGGAGGATGCACGGATCGATCAGCCAGCCCGTCCCCGGCTTCAAACGATACGCCTTGGACAGATCGAGGATGCCGTTGTCGCCCTTGTTCCAGTTCTCCAGGCACTTGCGCACCTGCGCCTTCGTCGTGCCGGGCTCGAAGCCCATGAACGTGTAGGGGAAATTATTGCCCGTGTTGTTATGCTGCGGCGGGAAGTAATAAGACTCCGGCTTGCCCTCCTGCCCGACGAGCTTCGCCTGCGCGGCGCTCTGGTGCATGTGATGCGGAATCGGGCCCATGTTATCGAAGAACTTCGAGTAAACCGGCCACTTCTTGTATTTGCCCCAGATGGATTTGCCGATCAACGTGCTGCCGCATTCGGCCACCGCCTGTTGCAGCGTGAACCGGTTCTTGCCCACCACCACATAGCTCAAGCCTTCGTCCGGCGTGCGGTTTTCGTTAGCCGCCGGCGTCGTGGAGGCGAACCAGCGTTCATCGATGCCGCCGCGATTCAAGCCGTAGGCATAGAGATCATCCGGATGCAGCTTCAGGCGTTTGCCCGGTTGCAAGACCCGGCAGTTTATCCGCCGAGAGCACGCCAGCAAGCCGGAAAAGGCGGAGCAAAAGAGTCAGTCCGGTAGGGCGTTGCTGACGCGACGCCCTAACCAGACCTCAAAGCATTGAATTCAGAATGCAGGAACATGGAACTTTGAACGCACAGTAAGGAAGTGGCGCGCGGACTTTAGTCCGCCTAAATATCCAATCACCAATTGGCGTGAAAATGTTAGCGACGAGCTAACGATTATCCTTCATCACCATATCCAACCAAAGTCCTGCACTGCTTTTGCTCAGGAATATTTAGGCGGACTAAAGTCCGCGCTCCTGTTGCAAAATCGGCCTTCGGCCCTACTTCCTCCGAAACACTGGGTGCCCCGAATACCCCGCCGATTGCATAAATGCCACCAGATCCAGGATATCCTCCTTGGACAACGCGTTCACCAATCCCTCCGGCATCGACGAGAGCGTCGCCAGCGACTTCTTCGCCACGTCACTCTTCTTCACCGTCACCTTGTCCGGCAGCAACGCGTTCGGCTGGATCACCAGCTCCGTCGCCGTCTCATTCAGCACGCGCCCGGTCACGTCATCGCCATTCTTCAACCGCACCGTCGTGTTCTGGAACTGCTCGGAAACCACCTTCGACGGCTCCACGATGCTCTCCAGCAAATCCTGCGCACTGAACCGCGCGGACACCGCCGTGAGATCCGGCCCCACCCCGCCGCCTTCATTGCCGAAGCGATGGCACTGGATGCACTGGGCATCTACGAACGCCTGCCGCCCCTTCGCAAAATTCCGCCCCGCTTCCACCTGCGTCAGATCACTCGTCAGCTCCGCCATCGTCCATTCCTTCACAAACGCCTTCTGTTGCGCTGCGGGGAAAGTGGACTTCGTCGGCTTGCCACCCTTTAGGTTGCCCTCGATGACGGTCAACAACGGCTCCAATTCTTTCTGCTCCGACGCATTCAGATTCGCCAACGCTTCCGCATAAAAGCTCTTCAAGAAATTCGCGAGACTCGAGCCATCACCATAGGCACGACCCGCTTCCTTGAACCATTTCTCCAACGCCGGATTGTGGTTCTTGCTCATCGGCATCGGCCCCGGCTTGGTGCCCGGATAATCCGGCTCATAGAATTCCACGTTTTGCGACGCGGCCATCTTCTGCCCCATAAACGTGAAGTACTGTTTCCGCTGATCCATCGTCCAACCCTGTGCGGTGCGCAGATGAAAGAGATAATGGATCTGCTCTTCCTGCGTCGGCGCATCCGCCATGAGCTTCAGCGTCTTCGTGATGGCACTCGGCGCGCGCAGATAGATCAGCACCTGCGCGAGCTCGCGGTTCAGAATCTCCGTCTTCGCCGGATACTGAGCATCCAGTTCCGCGATGATCGCATCCGCCGCCGCTTTCGCCGGAGGCCCTTGCCGCACACTGCTCACCGCGATGATGCGCAACTTGTCGATCTGCTGTGTCTCCGTGAGTGAACTCCACTTGAACCGCTTCAAAGCCTCCAGCAACGCCGGTTGCGTTTCTTTGCCACCCACCCTTGCCAGCGCGAGCAATCCATTGAGCCCCGCTTCCGTCTTCTTCTCCGCGAGTGCTTTGTCCTTCCATTGCGCAACGGGCTGCGCCTCAATCGCAATGCGTGCTGCGAAACGCAGGAAGCGATCCTCACTGTTCAAGTGAGGCCACGCCGTAGCCACGGCCTTCGCGTCCACCCGCCCGTGGAAGGCTTCCAATTCACGGCGCAGCTTACGCTCCTTCGCGCCCGCCTTGTTCGGCTCGCCCGCCGCCGCCGTGCTTTCCGTGCCCGTGTAACTGACACGATACAATCCCGCCGCCGTATTACGCCCCCCGATGGTGATATACATCGCCCCATCATTGCCGATGACGAGATCCGTCACGTTGAAGGGCCGCTTCTCCCCACCCGGCTGCATCAGCCCCAGCGGGCAGACGAAGTTTTCGATCTTGCCCGTGTAGCTGGAACCATCCGGCGTCAGATGCACCGCCATCACGCGCCCATAAGTCCAATCGAGGATGTAAAGCGCCCGCTGATATTTCGCCGGAAACTTCGCGCCATAGCCGAACTCCGTGCCCGTGGGGCAACCCACACCCACGTCGATGGCCGGTAAGCTGTCCGGATAATAAGCCGGCCACGGACCTGTGCCTGAGCGCCAGCCGTATTCGCCACCGGAGACAGAATGATTGATGCGCGTAGGACGATACCACGGGGTGCCCCAATCCCACTCCATGTCCGAATCAAACGTAAAAATCTCGCCGTCCGAATTGAAGGCGAAGTGATACGGATTACGAAAACCCGCACAGAAAAGCTCCCAGTTCTTGCCATCCAGATCACCGCGTATGATATAACCACCCGGTGCCAGCAGACCTGTAGCATGCCCATTCCCATCCCACTGACGCGGCAGCAGATGATCCTCTTGGAAATTGCGATGCGCCGAATGCGCTGCGATGTCTTTTGGCACTTGGGTGAAATTCCCCGCCACCACATAGATCTTACCATCTGGTCCCAAGCGCGGCACATGTGGCCCGTGCTCGCCATTACCGGCGAATTCCTTCAAGAGCTGGATGTCCTCGTACTGATCGTTGCCCTTGTCCTTGATGCGATAAAGCCCGCTCGGCTGCTTGGCCGTATACTTGTTCACCACCACATAGATGGCCCCATTGATGAACGTCATTCCCTGCGCGTCATACAGCGGCTTGGCGATAAATTCGCGCTTCGCCACCTTCCCATCGGACCCCAGCGTGATGCGCAGCAACCCGCCCTCGCTATTTGCCTCACGATGCTGCGGGCTGATGATCAGCCGTCCGCGATCATCCTTCGTCATCGCCACCCAGGAGCCCTCACCGATCTCACCGCCCGCGAGCAATTCCACCTTGAACCCCGGCGGCGCATAGAGTGCCGAGGCTGGCGTAGGCGCGGCTGCCGGAGCAGCGGCCGGGACGAGGTGAAGAGAAAAAGTAAACGCAGCGGCGACCAAGGTGGCAATGCCTGGACGGAATGACGGGTTCATGTGTGATTCTTAAACCAGATGTGACGGCCTCCCGCCAAGATTATTCACGAAGTTCCCTTTTAGTCTTTCTACGGTGAACCACCTTTCTGCCACTTGAATGAAGAAATCCGCCGGGTAAGACAATAAACTCTCATCTCCTTCACGCCCTTTCGGGGCGGGGTGAACGTCCAGCGACCAGAGCATTCAAATTTCATGTCCCGGTCAGACTTTCAAAATAAATACGCCTTCCCTATCCTCCCTACATGAACCGACGGGAATTTCTGCAACAGACCGCCTGCGCCACAGCCACTGGAGCCGCCGCCCTGTCCTCCGGCTGTACCACCTCGCCCAGCGGTTCACGCCTGAATACGACCGCAGTTCCACCCTTTCCGCTGGAAGAAGTCACCATCGCCGCACTGCAGCAAGGTTTGCTGGAGGGCAATTATTCCACCGCTGAACTCGTCCGGCTCTATCAAGGCCGCATTGCCGCAGTGGACCAGCAGGGGCCAAAGCTCAAGGCCGTGCTCGAATTAAATCCCGATGCCCTCAGCATCGCCGCCAGCCTCGATGCCGAACGGGCGACCAAAGGACCGCGTGGCCCGCTGCATGGCATTCCCATCCTCATCAAGGACAACATCGGCACGCATGACCTCATGCAGACCACGGCGGGTTCGCTCGCGCTGGCTGGTTCCATCGCGCCGCGCGATGCGTTCATTGTGGAACGCCTGCGTGCCGCTGGTGCCGTCATCCTGGGCAAAACCAATCTGAGCGAATGGGCGAACTTTCGCGGTGGCCGTTCAATCAGTGGGTGGAGCGCGCGCGGTGGTCAGACGCGCAATCCTTACTTCACCGATCGCAATCCTTCCGGTTCCAGCTCCGGTTCTGCCGTAGCAACATCGGCGAATCTCTGCGCTGCCGCCATCGGCACCGAGACGAATGGTTCCATCGTTTCGCCCGCGTCCCATTGCGGTATCGTGGGTCTCAAGCCCACGGTCGGCCTCATCAGCCGCTCCGGCATCATCCCCATCGCCGCGAGCATGGACACGGCGGGACCGATGACCCGCACCGTTGCCGATGCCGCCGTGTTATTAAGTGTTCTAGCCGGAGCCGATCCGCAAGACCGTGCCACGCAAACTGCCGACGTCAAAATCCAGGCTGACTATACTCAATTTCTTGACGCTACCGCCTTGCGAGGGGCCCGGCTCGGTGTTCTGCGCAGCTCATTCCGCATGCACCCGAAGGTGGACCCGGTCACTGATTCTGCTCTGAACGTGTTGCAGAAGAACGGCGCTGTGCTCGTGGACGTGTCTCTACCCAGTCTCACGGGGCTCAGCGAAGCCCGCTTTCAAGTCATGCTCTATGAATTCAAAGCGGGCCTGAACAATTACTTCGCCTCGCTCGGTCCCCAAGCCTCAGTGAAAAACCTGACGGAACTCATCGCCTTCAACGAAAAGGAACGTGCTCGTGAACTCGCCTTCTTCGGTCAGGAGATTTTGCAGGAAGCCAACGGCAAAGGACCCCTCACCGATCCCTCATACCTAGAAGCGAAAGCCAAACTCCAAGAATGGCGCGACGTGCTGACCCGCTTCATGGACACCAATAAAGTCGAAGCCATCATCGCTCCCACCGCTGGACCTGCTGCAACGATGGACTACATCCATGGCGAACGCGGTCTCGGCGGCAGCTCCACACCCGCCGCCACCGCCGGTTTCCCGCACATCACGGTGCCCTGCGGTAATGTTTACGGTCTCCCCGTTGGTTTGTCCTTCTATGGCCGCGCCTGGAGCGAACCAAAATTGCTCGCCCTCGCCTACGCCTTTGAGCAGGTAGCAAAGGCGCGCCTCATCCCCCAACTCCACCGCTCGCTGGAACTGGCCTGACTTGGAGCGCGGGTTGTCCCAACCCGCAGCAACGCCCAAACATCCGTAGAGTTACTCTCGTTTAAAACGCTCAAGAATCGCCTGCCTCTTCCCTCACTTCACCCATCCCAACGATTCCAGAAACAGATCCGTCTGCACCAGCGCATCATTGAACAGTGCCCCATCAAACATCAGGTACCCATGCGGCCCGCCTTCATTGACTACCAATTCTGAGCGATTGCCCGCCTTCAACATCGCGTCATGAAACTTCTGTGCCCCTTTGAACGGAGTCGTGGTGTCGCCCGTGCCATGCAAAATAAGTGTGGGCGGCGTGCCGCGCTTCACCTGATGCGCCGGTGAAATCTCCTGCCAGCGCGCACCAATGAGCGCATTGCCATATCCTTCTTTCGAGGTATCGATCACTGGATAATACAACACCATCGCATTCGGCACGCTGGAGATTTTCAGGTCATCCATCGCTTCATCGATACCCTCGAACATCGCCGTGCTCGCCGCCACATGCCCGCCCGCCGAACCGCCATTCACTGCGATGCGCTCCGGATCAATGCCAAGTTCCTTCGCATGCGCACGGATATAACGTAGCGCTGAGCGTCCATCTTTTACGCAATCGAAAACCGTGTTGGTCCCCTTCGTCGTGACCAGCCGATATTCCATGCTGATTCCCACCATGCCCAGTTCGGCGTAATGCGCAGCGAATGGATACATGCGCCTCGGTTCACCGCCCCGCCAGCCGCCGCCATGAATCGTCAGGAAACACGGCCGCTTATCGCCGGGCTTAAGTCCTTTGGGTTCGAAGATGTGCAGGCGCAGTTCACGTCCCTCGATCTGTTTGTAAACGACCTTGCGGGTTGGCTCGACCTTGGCCGCGATCTGCGCCGCTGGATCCAATGGCTTCGGTGCGGCCGCGTGCGCTTGAATTGCACCAAGCGAGATAAAGATTACTGTCAGCAAATAGAGCAGGGACAGGGGACGCATGTGGAAATAGAATCGTAAGCAACGCTAACGAACCAGAAAAATCCCCAGGAGCGTACCCGTCCTCGGGCACAGCGATGTACATAAGCAAAAGCAGTTTCAAATCGGTCATTTGGACTACCACGCAGAAATTTTCCCCTTTCGTATCATCAGCCTTCTGTAAGCCAACGAACGATTGAACGTTGCTGTGCCCGAGACGGGCACGCTCCCACTGTTAAGAAAATTTCTGACAATAACAGGTTTGTGGTGTCTAATCTTCGCTATGGGAACACAGGCACCATTGTTGCGGCTGGAAGGATTGTCCAAACAGTATCCTTCCACGGAAGGCGCCGCGCCGCTCTACATTTTGAAAGAGGTCACGCTGGACATCGCGCAAGGTGAGGCCGTGGCGATCATCGGTCCTTCCGGCTCAGGCAAGAGCACCTTGCTCAATGTGCTCGGCACGCTGGACAAACCCACCTCGGGCAAGGTCACCTTCGCCGGACGCGACGTCACGCAGCTCGATGAACTCGCGCTGGCCGCGCTGCGCAATCGCGAGATAGGCTTCATCTTCCAATCCCACCATCTCCTGCCGCAATGCACTGTGCTGGAAAACGTGCTGGTGCCGACGCTCGCGTCTGGCAGCACGCGTGGAACTGAAACCGTGGCCCGCGCCAAGCGCCTGCTGGATCGCGTGGGCTTGTCACCGCGTTCCAATCATCAGCCCGGCCAGCTCTCTGGCGGTGAACGTCAGCGCGTCGCAGTGGTCCGCGCTCTCATCAACCAGCCCAAGCTGGTCCTCGCGGACGAACCTACCGGCGCACTGGATCGCGTGTCAGCCGACAAACTCGCGCAACTTCTGGTCGAGTTGAACAAGGAAGAAGGCGTGACGCTCATCTTGGTGACGCACGCGCTGGACCTCGCGAAGAAGATGGGCCGCATCCTGGAACTGCAAGACGGCAAACTGGTGGAGAAAAAGAGCTAGCCTATGATGAGCATGGGGACATTGGTGCGGCGGAGCCTGGCGTATCATTGGCGCGCGCATCTGGGCGTGCTGCTCGGTGCCATCGTCGGCAGCGCGGTGCTCATCGGCGCCTTGCTAGTCGGTGATTCTGTGCGGGCGAGCTTGAAGAAGCTCGCACTCTTGCGTCTCGGTCAGACCGAACAGGCGCTCGCCTCGAATGATCGTTTCTTCCGCTCCGCCTTGGCCGGTGAAATCTCTGGCGAAATAAAAATTCCCATAACCCCCCTCGTGCAAGTGCTGGGCACTGCCAGCAGTCGTGGCGGTGAAGGCCGTGCGAACAAGGTGCAGGTGCAAGGCGTGGAGAACGGTTTCTGGGAACTGGCGCAGAAGAAGCCGTCCTTTGCCACGATTCCCGATGGCTCCGTCGTCTTGAATGAAGGCCTCGCCCGCCAGCTCGGCGTGAAGGAAAAAGATGACGTGGTGCTCCGCGTGCCGAAGCCCTCAGCGCTATCTCGCGATGCGCCATTGGCCTCGCAGGAAGATGCTTCCGCTGCCTTGCGGGTGACCGTTCATGCCATCGTGAGCGATGAAGAATTCGGTCGCTTCGGTCTGCAAGCGAGCCAGTTGCCGCCGTTCAACGCCTTCATGCCTCTCGCCTGGCTGCAGCAGAAGCTGGACATCGCTGGCAAAGCGAACCTCTTGCTCGTGGGCAAAGGGGAGACGGATAATGCCGCGCTCACGACTGCTCTGAAGAAGCATTGGCAGATCGCCGATGCGCAGATCGAGTTGCGGGACTTGCCCGACGCGAAGGCTATTGAGATACGCACGCCGCGTGTGTTCCTCGATACCGCCATGGCGCAAGCCTCAGAGAAAGCGGGTGCGAACGGGAAAAAGCTGCTCACCTATTTCGCGAATGACATCCGGTTGGGCACGAACTCCGTGCCTTACTCCATGGTGACGGCGGCGGGTGAGCCGTGGTTGCCCGCCGGCATCAAGGAAGATGAGATCGTGCTGGGGCAATGGGCGGCCGATGATCTCGGCGCGAAGGCGGGCGATACCGTCACGATGAGTTATTACTTCGTGGGCATCGGGCGCAAGCTGGAGGAACGCACGAACACTTTTCGCGTGCATTCCATCGTGCCGCTCAGCGGTATTTATGCAGATCGATCGCTGATGCCGGATTTTCCGGGCATGACGGATGCGGAGAACTGTGGGGATTGGGACACGGGTTTCCCGATCAAGATGGATGCCATCACGCCAAAGGATGAGAAGTATTGGGACGACCACAAAGGCACGCCCAAGGCCTTCATCAGCCTGGCCGCCGGACAGAAACTTTGGTCGAACCGCTTCGGTGATTTGACCTCGGTGCGTTATGATAGTGCGAGCACTACGACGAATCAGATCGCGCAAGCCATCCAACAACAGATGGACCCGGCGAGCGTGAGCCTGAGCTTCCTGCCCGTGCGTGAACAGGCGTTGAAAGCCGTCGCTCAATCACAAGACTTCGGCGGCCTCTTCATCGGCTTTAGTTTCTTCCTCATCGTGGCGGCGCTCTTGCTCATGGCGTTGCTCTTTCAACTCGGTGTGGAACAACGCGCTCGTGAAGTGGGTACGTTGCTGGCGTTTGGATTTACGCCAAAGCAGGTGCGGAATCTGTTGCTTGGCGAGGGGAGCGCGATTGCTTTGATCGGTGGTGTGCTGGGTGCGGTCGGTGGCATCTGGTATGCGCGCGGGATGCTCTATGGGTTGGCGAATTTGTGGCGCGATGCCGTGGGGACGTCCTCGCTCGCGTTTCACGCGCAGCCGCAGACGTTGGTGATCGGCACCATTGCGAGCTTCATCGTGGCGCTTATCACCATCTGGCTGGCCGTGCGGAAGCAGGTGCAACGGCCCGCGCGTGAACTGCTCGCGGAAGGTGCGGAGGAACGGCGCAGCACGCTGGAAGGGGCCAAGAAAAAGAGCAAGGCAAGCATTATCGCAACGGTGTGCATCGTGTTGGGAGTGGTGATGGTCGGCTGGGCCAAGTTCGGTGGCGATGGCAGTGGCGCGGCGGGCTTGTTCTTCGGTGCTGGTGGTTTGTTCCTCATCGGCGGGCTCGCGGCCAGTGCAGCGTGGTTGAACCATTTGCGCGATGCGGGATTGAAGCTGACGTCCGATCAGCTCGCCGCTGCATTCAATCTCAACGGGCTCGGCATCCGCAATGCCGTGCGGCGGCGCAAACGCAGTCTCGCCACCATCAGCTTGCTGGCGTGTGGCAGCTTCCTCGTGGTGGCTGTGGGTGCGAACAAACTGAATGCCATCGCGGATGCCGGAAAACGCTCGGCGGGTACTGGTGGGTTCGCTTTCATCGGGGATACGACGCTTCCCGTGGTGCAGGATCTGAATATGAAGGAAGGCCGTGAATTCTTCGGGCTGGATGACAAGAAGATGGCGGGTGTTTCCCTTGTGCCCTTTCGCGTAAAAGACGGCGATGATGCGAGCTGTCTGAACCTGAACCGCGCGCAGACCCCGCGCCTGCTCGGTGTGAATCCGCAACTCCTGCAGGAGCGCAACGCGTTCACGTTTGCGAAGCTGGCGGAAGGCGTTGATGCAAAAGCGCCATGGAATGCACTCAAGACATCGGTCAATAGCGATGAAATCCCCGCCATCGGTGATTTCAACTCCATCATGTGGGCCATGGGCAAGAAGGTCGGCGATACCTTGGACTTCCGCGATGAGCGCGGGCAGGTCTTCAAGATCCGCATCGTGGGTGCCGTCGCGAATTCCATCCTGCAAGGTAACTTGCTCGTCGATGAAGCGGCGCTGGTGGCGAAGTATCCTTCGGAGAGCGGCTATCGGATGTTCCTCATTGATGCGCCGGCGGAGCGCGCTGAAGAGGTTTCAGCTACGCTCACGAAGGCGTTGCAGAATGAAGGGCTGGAGCTGACCTCCACGGCAAAGCGGTTGAATGCTTTCAACGCCGTGCAGAATACTTATCTCAGCACCTTCCAAATCCTCGGCGGACTTGGTCTGTTGCTCGGCAGCTTGGGCTTGGGTGTGGTGGTCTTGCGCAATGTGCTGGAACGGCGCGGTGAACTGGCGCTGATGCAAGCCGTGGGCTTCCGGGCGCAGACCTTGAAGTGGCTCGTCATCAGCGAGCATGGTGTGTTGTTGCTTGTCGGCTTGGCAGTGGGTGTGGTTTCTGCGCTGATTGCCGTATTGCCCGCGCTCTTGTCACCGGGTGCGGAGATTCCCTATCGCTCACTCGCGCTGACGCTCGGTGCTGTGTTGATCAGTGGCGGCGTGTGGACGTTGGTGGCCGCCTCATTTGCATTGCGGGGTCAGTTGATGGATGGGCTGCGGAGTGAGTGATCCGTGGAGCGCCGACGTCCACGTCGGCGTAGTTGATAAAATCAAAAGACTCGCCGACCCAGAGGTCGGCGCTCCACCAGATCGCTTTCCCGCTCGCTAATATCGGGGGCGGTCAACTACGCTCAGAGAACAATCGAGGCAGAGGAGCCATTGAGCAACGAGACAACAGTTACCAACCGCAAGCCACGAATGAACTTTAGGCGTTCCCGTTGGCTTTGGGGTGTCACCTTGTTGTGTTTAGCATTTTGGGGTGTCAAAGCCATTCATCGGGCAATGCAGCCGAAGTATCAGGGGAAGACAGCGCAAGAGTGGTATGCGCAATTCAACACCTATCAAAATGCCGCCAACCTGACCGATTTGTCTGCCTCGACAACCGATGCAGCATTTCGAGCTTTCCAAAACTTTGGCGCGGAAGAGGCAAGATTTCTCTGGGGTGAATACACCCATAGAGATTCAGCATTTAAGAGCTGGTGCATCAAAAATGCTTTTGCCTGGTCGGCAGGACGATGGCGTATCGATTCTGACCACGTGCGCCGTTTCAAAGCCGACTTTTTATTACGTGCCATGGGATCAAATGCGGAGTGCCTCCTGCCGGAACTCCAGGCACTACTCCAATCAGCTTCCTCAGACTATGAACGTAAAACTGCACTTACTCTCCTGGAAAGAATCGCCCCGAAGGATATCTCCAAACTTCCTTATCTGCTCGCGGGTTTGAATTCAACGAATGTCGCCCTCCAATATGAATGCCTGGACGCGTTCCAGGATCTGGGCCCTGCAGCAGCTTCTGCGCTGCCAACTTTGAATCGTATGCTGGGACAGTCTAAAGGCTTTGACCGGTTGCGCATCGCCACAACGATGGTCTCATTGGGTGACAGGTCGAAGCTTGAGTTGTTGCGAGCTGAAATCGTAGATCCCACATCTCGATTGCAAGGACCTGCTTTCCTGTTGCTCGCAAGTTTGACGAAGGACGGCGTTGATGTGATCCCCACGCTATTAGCCATCGCCAATGATTCTCAAAGCACTAAGGAGACAAAGCAGTCAGCGTTTTCCCTCATCGAGCAAATCTCACCCGGTTCTGCAAAAGCAGCCGCTTTGAAACCGTGAGTTTCAAGTTGCTCTTTCTTCCTATCACACCAGATTAACACCCAGCACAACGAACGACATGAGCAGCGCGGGATCGCATCTGAAGGATCTGGATTACTCGGTGGTGCAGCAATGCATGCATTGCGGGCTCTGCCTGCCCACGTGCCCCACCTATGATGCCACGAAGCTGGAGCGCAACAGCCCGCGCGGGCGCATCGCGCTGATGCGCGCGATCGCGGATGACCGGATGGAGGCCACGGAGGAATTCGCGGAGGAGATGTATTTCTGTCTGGGCTGTCTCGCGTGCATGACGGCGTGTCCGGCGGGGGTGAATTATGCGGAGTTGTTTGAGCATGCGCGCGCGGAGGCGGAGGCGAGCGGGGTGATGGATTCGCCGAAGCGCAGTGCCATCCGCAGTCTCACGCTGAACTGGCTGTTCATGGAGCATGGTCGCTTGCAGGCGTTCGGCAGTGCGTTGCGCCTGTATCAAGGGCTGGGTCTGCAATCGGCCGTGCGCTC
>JAJNBN010000558.1 GCA_021156225.1 Verrucomicrobiota bacterium
TGAATTGCTTACCCACCTCTTCCAGCGTGCGCGCATAGCCGTCTCCGAGGCCGAAGCGCAATTCCAACACCTTGCGTTCCCGTTCGGACAGACTGTCCAGCACATTGCCCATGCGGTCTTTTAACAGACTGTAGCTCGTGACATCCGAAGGATTTTGCGCCGCCTTGTCCTCGATGAAATCGCCGAAGCTCGTATCATCGCTGTCACCCACGGGTGATTGCAGCGAGATCGGCTGCTGCGCCATCTTCAAGATCGCCCGCACCCGCTCCACCGGCAGATTCATATCATCCGCCACTTCCTCCGGTGTTGGTTCACGCCCGAAATCCTGCACGAGCTGCTTCTGCACGCGCATCAGCTTGTTGATCGTCTCGATCATGTGCACCGGAATACGGATCGTGCGTGCTTGATCGGCGATAGACCGTGTGATCGCCTGTCACTTCTTGGCGATAGAGATGACGAGCCGCAGGTTGGCCTCCACCATCTCCGTCTTTGCCTGCAGCGCTTTGCCCGTCCAGACCAGCAATCCCTCGTAGAGCTTCAGGTAAGTTTCTGCCGGCATCCGCACAAAATCCTCCAGCGCCTGTATCTTGCGCTCTTCTCCCTGCATGATCAACTGGACCTGCGCTGATTTTCTCTGTTTCTGCAAGTCAGCGATCTGCTTGCGACTGCTCACAAACTTGTAGTGGATGTTCTCCGCCACTACGGCCATTTCTTCCATTTCCTTTTGCTTGTAGAAGAACTTGCCGAACGTCCGTTGCAGCTTCGCGTCCAATCGCTGAAACTCCTGCTCCAGCTTGGCCAGTTTCTTCTGGCTGGCTTTGGCACCCGCCTCGCGCCGTTCTGAATAAGCGTCATCCACTTGCTGATCCAGGGCACGCACGTCCTTCACCAGTTTGCGCAAAGATTTGGAGTGCTTCTCGCGACCTTCGATCTTCTTATCCTGGATGACACGGTCGAAGCGTTCCTTCGGCGGTTCGCAGATCAGTTTCTCCGCCAACGCGATGTGTTCTTTGCCGGAAAAACCAAAACTGTAAATGATGCGCGCCACCTCGGCTTCCGCATCCTCGATCCGTTTGGATATCTCCACCTCCTGCTCTCGGGTGAGCAAGGCCACCTGCCCCATCTGTTTGAGATACATTCGAACCGGATCGTCGAGGATGTCCATCTTCCCCTTCTCGTAATCCTCTTCCGGCTCGGCCTGCTTCACACGGTCCACCTCGGCTTGGTCCACTATATCCACTTCCAAGTTGCGCAGGCGCAGACATAACTCATCCAAATCCTCCGGCGTCACGGTTCGGTCCGGCAAGGCATCGCTGATATCTCCATGCGTGAGATAACCTTGCTCCTGAGCCAGCCGCAGTAATTCCTTCAGCTTCTCCGTCAGATCTACTCCCGCCTGGCTGCGGAAAGGTTCGGCGATTTGCATGGCGCCGTCGCCATTCACCGCTGTCGCGGAGGACATCGGCTGAATCATCACGGCAATGGCTTCCGTGTCCAAGCTGGTTGGCGGTGCTTTTCGCGCCGTGGGCACGGCGATCCTGACCGGTGGCGATGCCGCTGTCTTCACTGGCGCGGCAGGAAGAACCTTCGCCTTCAACGGCTTGGGGGACGGCTTCGGTTTGGCCTTGCGTACCGCTTTCACGGGCTTGGCTGACGCGACTTTCTTCCGAACGACCTTTTTGGCTTTGGACTTGGCCATAGTTACCTCAGTTTAACGGGTCTGCTCGCTTTGCCCAATTGCTTGGACAATATCTTGGGTAAGTCTCTTCCGGTCAAGTGACTCACCCAAATTACCTAGCCGCCTGGTTACGTCCTTCCGTCAGCGGCTGACATCCACACACACCAGGTCTCCCTTGGCGTTGCGGGCAAAAATCTTTCCATTGGCCAGCACGGGAGCCGTCCAGCATTTGCCACCCAGCACTTGGGCGCGGGCCAACGGTTTAAATCCCTCGGGCGTCGCCTCAGCCACCAGCAATTCACCCTTTTCGCTCAATACGATCAGCTTGCTGTTTATCGTCGCGCTCAAAGCCCCCACTCCCAAGCCTTCCTGCTTCCACTTCACCTCGCCATTGCGCAAGTCCAAGCAGCGCAAGTCTCCCGGTTTCCCTGCGGAACCATGGAACACATACATATAATCCTGAAACAGCACCCCCGCATTCATGTGCACCCGGGTATCCTCCGACCGCCACACCACCTCCGGTCGGCCATCCAGTATCTTCAAGAGCAAGCCGTGCTGGCTATGGGATGAAAGAAATATCCGGCCGCCGTAGATCAACGGGTCCGTGGCGTTCGTGTCATACTCCGTCTCAAAAGGAAACCGCCATTGCTCCTTGCCGTTCTTCATGTCCACTGCGACCAGTTCACGATGCGTCAGCAGCAGGGCTGGCCGTTGCTGGCTCGCATTGAACGGCAAGGGCGAAGAATAGGCAGCAGGCCCATTGGTGGACGCCCAGATCATTTTTCCATTCGTCTTGTTGACCGCCATGCCCGCGCTGCCCACGTTCAGAATCAGCGCCCGCCCCTCGACCAGCGGTGCCCCCGCGAATCCCCACTCTGGCACTTTGGCCCCCGCTTCCTGCGCCACATTCTTTTGCCACTGGATCTTTCCCGTGGCGGCATGGAACGCGAACAAATCCCCCTGACGGCCCAGCACGTAAACCATTTCGCCCTCAACCGTCGGGGTCGTGCTGGTGCCACCCTCATAATAATGCGCGTTCAGTGGCTCGGGATAACTATGCTTCCAGATCTCCTTGCCCGACGTCACATCTAGACAATAGACCGTGGCCGAATCTCCCTCACTGCCCAAGGTGAACACCCGCCCGGCAGCGACTGCCACATTGGAAAAACCCTGTCCCACGGACGCTTTCCACAAGCGCTTGGGACCATTAGCAGGCCACGTCCAGCTCCAGTTCGTTTCCGTCGAGATGCCGTTCTGATACGGTCCCCGGAAACGAGGCCAGTCATCCCCCCGCACCATGCCTGCGGAAAACAGGCAGAGCACGGCTGCGATGAGCCAACGACGGTGAGACATGCCGCTGAGGTAGCCAGCCCAGCGCAGCTTGTCAATGGCAAGCCATCCTTCCGCGCTATGTTTCAATATCCTCATGGCGACTTCGGCTTTTCCGCCGTCTCCTCTTTCGCTTTGGCTTTGATGGCCACCGTGATCCACCCATCCAGCGTCGTCGCCAAGATAGCTCCCGTCCCAAATTGATTCGTCAAAGATTGATACGTCTGCACCCGGCCGGCCACTGGCTTGATGCTCTCCAATCGAACCTGGTAAATGCTTCCCGGCACCATGCTGGCGTCCGCTTTGAACTGCAACGTCCCCTCCTTCTTCTTTGCTTCAATAACCGCCTGCGACAAAGTCAACCCTTCCACCTTCGGCTCCAGCGTGAATTCTATCGCCTCATCATAACCCGCTCGCTCCACGCCCACCTTCAGATCCGCCGTGCCCCCTTGTGCCACCACCACTTTGCCCGTTTCATTTGTCGCCACAAAGGACGCTTTCGCCGGCCGGATGTTCACGCGATACCCCTGCTCCGGTCCGCTTAATCTCGCGATATGATTTCACATCCGCAGGCAATCCGATACTCCGCGTCTGCGCCCGCACCAGAAACTTCTCACCCTTCTTCACGTCCCAGGCAAACCAGTCCGCATCTCCCGTCTTTTCAAATCTTCCATACACGTTATGCGCCGACTTCACTATATTCGCCTGCGCCTGTTGGTCATTCGGCTCCGCTTCACTGACCTTGTCCGTCGCTTCACTGGCCACCGTCACCAAAGCCGCTGGCTTGTCCGCCGCCAGACGCGGAGCAAACCATTGGGCAATCCCCGGTTGCGTCCCAGGACTCGAAAGTTTTCCACCTGCCGCATCCGGCCCAAACCAGCTCAGCTCTCCCTTCGCATCCGTATAAACAAAATTCACCTGCGGAATCTCCCCGATGCGCAACGCATACACATACTGATCCCCGCCTTGATAAAAACTGTCCCGCACCTCGATGTACACTGTCTGCTCCACCTTCGCTGTGAATCGTAACCGGCAAT
>JAJNBN010000559.1 GCA_021156225.1 Verrucomicrobiota bacterium
GAGATCGCGGACCTGACCGGGTGGTCGGTGCCGCTCGTCAAGGTGCGGGCCTTTCGCGCGCGGGCGGAGATGAAAAAGTTGCTGACAAAACTGATGAAGGACAAGAAATTGTAACCATGGAGGCACTCTGGTGCGTCTGACAGGATAGCAGGCTTATGGATACGGCCAAATTGAACAAAAAGTTGATCGCTGCCGCCCGGCATCACGGGACGTCGGAGCAGGTGCCCTACGCTTTCGAGAAGCGTATCATGGCGCATATCAAGGACTTGCGTCCGGTGGATGTGTGGGCCTTGTGGGGGCATGCGCTGTGGCGCGCAGCCGCGCCGTGCGTGGCCGTCATGCTGGTGATCGGGGTGTGGTCTTTCCAGACGCATGAGGCGGAAGTCGCCCAATTGCAATCTTCCGACCTGGAAGTGACGGTGCTGGCACCGATGGATAACTTGGGAGATGTTTGGTGAATATTTGGAAGGTCATTCTGGCGACGCTGGTGATTTTCGGGGCCGGAGTCATCACGGGTGGCCTGTTCGTGAACCGCATGCATACGGCGGCACCAGTGGTCGCTGCGGCAGTGGATGATTCCAACCGGCACCCGTTGAGTTCATGGATTCCCCCGCAGGTCAGCACGAATAACCCTCCACCAGTGGCCGCCGGCAAGGCGAAGGATTTTGTCGCCCGGTTCGGCCAACAGCTGGAACTGAGCACGGAACAGCGCAGCCGCATCGGCCAAATCCTGGGCGACAGCCAGAAGCGGACGAAGGAAATCTCTGATAGCGTGGCGCCTTATCTGCGTGAAGAAGTGCGACATACGCGCGAACTCATCCGCAATGAACTGACTTCCCAGCAGTTGCAGAAATACGACGAGATCTTCCGGCCCAAGAAGAAATTGGATGCGCCGAAGAAGAACGCCCGGATGGTTCCCGAAGGGGAGTAAGCCATCCGCAAAAGCTGATAATTTTCACTTCCCGCCGGTTGCTTCGCTCTCTAGTCTCCCGCGCCATGACTTTACAGACATTCAAGATTGCAGCTTTGGCGGGTGACGGTATCGGTTCGGAAGTGATGCGGGAGGCCATCAAGGTGCTCCGCGCCGTCGAAAAGAAATTCCCCATCGCGTTCCAGATCACGGAAGCGCCCGTTGGTTGGGCGGGCATCGATGCGGCAGGCAAGGCGCTGCCGGATGCCACACTCGCGCTGTGCAAAGAATCTGACTGTATCCTCTTCGGTTCCGTCGGCTTGCCGGACCGTGATCCGACGATCCCGAAGGAAGAACGCCCGGAGCGCGCGGCCTTGCTGCGTTTGCGCAAGGAGTTCGGTCTTTTCGCGAACTTGCGCCCGGTGAAACTGCCCAAGGAACTTTCGCACGCCTGCCCGTTGAGCAAGGAACGTCAGGGTGATGGGCTCGACATCATGGTCGTGCGGGAATTGACGGGCGGCATGTATTTCGGTCAGCCGAAGAAGACGGAAGACCTGGGCAATGGCCAGTTTCGTGCGACTGACACGATGGTTTACACGACGTCTGAGATCGAGCGCATCGCACATGTGGCGTTCCGTACGGCGGCCCTGCGTAGCAAGAAGGTGACGAGCATCGACAAGGCGAACGTGCTGGAAAACGGCGTGCTCTGGCGCGATGTGGTGACCAAGGTGAGCAAGAATTATCCGGACGTGGCCCTCGAACACATGTTCGTGGATAACGGCGCGATGCAGCTCATGCTGAAGCCCACGCAGTTCGACGTGATGCTGTGCGAGAACATGTTCGGCGACATCCTGAGCGATGAAGCCGCGGCACTCGCCGGTTCCCTCGGCATGCTCCCGAGCGCGAGCTTGGGCGCGACGAGCGGGGAGAAGACATTTGGTTTTTACGAGCCAGCGGGTGGCACGGCCCCGGACATCGCGGGCAAGAACCTGGCGAATCCGATTGCGCAAATCCTTTCCACGGCGCTGATGTTGCGTCATTCGTTCAAGCAGAACGAAGCGGCAGCGGCGATTGAGAACGCGGTGGGCAAGGCGATTGCTGCTGGTTATCGCACAGGCGACATCTACACCGCCGCAGATCCGAATGCGAAGAAGGTCGGCACGACGCAGATGGGGGATGCGATCGCGGCGAACATTTAACGAACCATTTAGAAAATCATATGGCTACGAAACAAATCATCAAACCGGCCAAGTCCGCTCCGGCGGTGGGCCCTTACAACCATGCCGTCCGTGTCGGCGAACTCCTGTTCTGCGCGGGCCAAATCCCGATCGATCCGGCCACGAGCAATCTCGTGGAAGGCGACATCAAGGTGCAGACAGAGCGCGTGCTGCAAAACGTGAAGGCAATCCTGGATGACCAGGGGCTGACTTTCACGAACGTCGTGAAGAGCACGGTGTTCCTGACGAACCTCGCGGATTTCGGCGGCATGAACGAGATCTACGCGAAGTATTTCACGGGTGATTTTCCGGCGCGTTCGACCATCCAGGTGGCAGCCCTGCCGAAGGGTGCGATCGTAGAGATCGAAGTGATCGCGCACTTCTAAAAATCGCAAGACTATGTCTGGGCCGATGCTGAATCTGATGGTGTTAAGGACCACGGATCTGGCATCGGCCCGTTCCTTTTATGAGGCGTTGGGATTGAGTTTTGTGCAGGAACAGCACGGAACCGGGCCGGTTCACTTCAGTTGCGAGCGCGGTGGTGCGGTCATGGAATTGTATCCGGGCAAGCCGGGACAGGCACCAGAGCGTTTGAACGCCGGGGCGACGATGCTGGGATTCTCTGTGGAGTCGGTGGATGCGACGTTGGAGAGATTGCGGGCGCTGAATGTCACCGTGGTGACACCACCGAAAGATTCGCCTTGGGGCAAGCGCATGGTAGTATTGGACCCGGATGGACGGGCGATCGAAGTGTCAGAGCCGGCCCGTAGTTCGTAAATCCAAAATCGAAAATTTTTCAGGATGGAACCGTTCATTTATATCCTTATCGGGGTGGTGCTGGGTGGTGTCATCGGCTGGCTGCTGGGCGCGAGCAAGGCGGTCGCGGCACCGGTGGTGGACAACCGGCTGGAGGGGGAGTTGCGCCAGCAGCTTTCGCAGCGGGAGGTGGAACTGATCCAGTTACGTAACCAACAAACACAATCTGCCAGCGCTTTGGCGGGAGCAGAGGCGAAGCATCAGGCGGCGGAACGGTTGCTGGCGGAGCAGAAGGAATTGCACTCGAAGGCGCTCATGGAAGCGAAGGCGGCGCAGGATAAGGC
>JAJNBN010000560.1 GCA_021156225.1 Verrucomicrobiota bacterium
GGGAATCCGATGGCGAATGCAACGGCGGGCCGCCCGCCGGAGAATGGTGGCCACATTATGTGCTGGGACTCGCCCGGCGGGCACTCTGGTATTAATCCGAATGATCAATACCCCAGATTCGATTTGACATTTTTTGGCATATCGAGAACCTAGCCCTCGAACTGGGAGGTGATGGCACATTGCATTTTTATGCTTGGAAACAACCGTTTGTTTCGTGGACTAGAACCGTCCTCAGCCATAACCCAGCCAACTTAAAAAAGCATCACGTCATTACCATATCGCGGTGCTGAAAAATAATTTTGGCTGCTCTGCTGCAAGGAAGAGTGCAGCCGTAATGGAGAAACGATATATGAAGCTGATCAAGTATGGGGCGAAGGATGCCGCCTTTAGCATCAAGGAACTGATGATCGTCATCACCGTGGTGGCCGTCATCGGCTCGGTGGCTGCGGTCTTCCTCTTGAAATCAAAAGGTGCGGCCAAGTCCAGCGGCTGCGAAAACAATCTGCGCCAGATCTATACGGCCAGTGCCATGTACACCGAGAGCAATGGCAAGAAACTGCCTTATGCCTCGTTCACCAAGGACGATGCCCACCAGACCGCGTGGGATAGCTTGGTGCAAACTTACATGCGGGCGGCGATGAAGACTGATCCCAACCGCCCCCCACCGTCTGCCACCACCATCAGCAAACTTTTTCTCTGCCCTGCGGACACCCTGCCCGGTGTCGTCTGGGGCAAGAAGAGCCAGCCGCGCCGGACCTATTCCATGACTCCGCATACCATGCAGGCACCCAACTGGCCGCCGAGCCCCACCAACAGCACCGGCTTGGGCCTGGTCTGGTCGTTCCGCAAGACAGGCAATGCCTCCGTGGAAGCTTACACGACGAACAAGGTGCCCGCGTTCTTGGTGGATACGCTGCTCGATCCCAAAAACATAATCATGTTCACCGAGCAGGTTAAATCCAACAACGTGGTTTTCAACAGCTCCGGCTCCACCGTGAATTACACCGGCAACCACCTGGACTCTTCCATCCCTTCCGAAACCTTTCAGGAAGGACGCATGTATTACCTCATGCTGGACGGTCATGTGGAATACCTCTTTCCGGATCAGACCGTGGGGGCCACCGGCGAAATCGGTCAGGATTCCAAGAAACATCAGGGTTTGTGGACTGTGCGTCCGGGTGACTAGCCAGTCCCTTTTGCCATGCTAAATTCTGGTTTCACCAGACTGGTGCTCTTCGGTGCCGCCGTGCTGTTCTCGCTGGCCGCCATCGCCAAACTTGCGACTTTGGCTGGGGGTGTACGTCTCAGCACGCAGATCGACCCGGTGCTGTTCATCAACAACCGGCTGGTGCTGCTATTGGCCGCCATCGCCGAACTGGTGACTGTGTTCATCATCTGCCGGGCGCGTAATCCGTGGTTGAAAGTCGCCGCCACTGCCTACCTGTCCACCATGCTGATCCTGTATCGGATGGCCCTTTGGTTTCTCACGGGTCAAACCGGTTGTGATTGCTTGGGTGTAATCACGCGTTATCTGCCGTTGTCACCCCTTACGGTGGACCGCGTTACCCAGTCCGCTGTCACCATCATCACGCTTGCCACGTATGTGATGTTGCTAGTGGAGCGGGTCTCGCGCCGGGATGCAGAAGCCCCAGCCGAAGTTCCTGCCCTCGCCGCTCCGCCAACTGAAAGCTGAACTTGCGCTACCTTTGCCAAAATCCTGATTGTGATCAGAAACCCCTGCGCCTGCCGGGCCCCGGTGAGGAACCGCCGCAGTGTCCCACCTGTGGCACCGCCCTCCACCCAGATCGCCGCCTCACGGTCATCGACCGTATCATCCACGCGGCTGCCGAAGGTCTTAAGGAAGAACGTCTGGGCTGGACCGTCCTGCTGACCGTTGCCTGCATCACGCTCAGTGTCGCGGTCTGGAACTGGTTTTTCTGGCCGCAAGATTATGAACGCATCTTGCGCGAAGTGACAGCGGTCGGTGAATTCCGCAAATCACCCGTGGCCAGCCCTAATGGCGAACAGCTCCTGTATGCCCGCAATGGTGACAGCGGTGTGGGCATCTATCTTTCGCGCCGTGGCTCCGCCAGCTCCCGGCAGCTCGAGTCCATCGATGTTCCCGATGACCGCTTCAACCTGTTCGGTTGGTCCCCTGACAGCCATTTCCTGCTCTACAGCACGCTGCTGCCCTCCTCGAAACGTCATCAGCTCACCATCGCGGATGGCGAAACCGGCAAGTATATCACTTCCGTAGTGCTAGATGGTTCGCCCACCGAACTTTGCTGGATGGGTGACCGGATGTTCGCGGCGGTCGATTCCGAACTGAACCTTTATTCCGGCACACTGACAGAGAATGGCCAGGTGCCACAACTCACGAAGCTCAAAAAACTTGCCGGTGATAACGATGCAGCCATCTCCCTCATGCGTTTTGACGGCGAGAGCATCGCTTACAACCACGCCGGTAAAATCTGGAAACTGAATATCTTCAACCAGCAGGCGGAAGCCCTGACTTCATTCGGCGCGAAAAGTTTTAAATGGCTGAACTATAATGAAGCCCAGAAAGAGTTCTTGTTTTGCGAGTCCGCCGAAGGCCGGGATTACGTGTATAAGTATTCGCCCATCAGCCGGGAACTTACGCAATTGTCCAAGGAACACTCGTTGAACAGCCAATGGCTGGGCATCGGCCGGGGCTATGCCTACGTGGGCAATCCGGACAGCCGCTCCTATCTTTCCGTCCGTCCTCCCGGGGAGAAAGGCTCCACCAATTTGTTTGCTGAAGGTCACGTCCGCAGTTACAGCGTCTCGCCAAGTGGTACGCGTCTCTACGCGGTGGCCGCACAGGGACACGAGCCGCTGGGCATCTGGGAGTATGACCTGGAATCACGCCAGCTCGTCAATGCCGTGCCAGCGCTCACGCGGCCTTTCACCTATGCCAAGGTGATTCCACCCGCCTCGAGCACCGCTCCTGTCCGCGGCACCACGCCCGTGACGTACTTCATGCTCGCGCCCAAGGATTATGACCGCAATAAGAAGTACCCCGTAGTGATAGATGGCCCGCAATCCAGCCGTTGGCAGGCCCACTCACAATTCCTTGCCAATGTGGGCATTTTCTACGTGGCGGTGAACCGGCGGGGCCTCTCCAGCTCCGATGACATGTCGGGCGCAGTCGACGACATGCTGGCCGTTTATGCCAAGCTCATCAAGAACCCGAACATTGATCCGA
>JAJNBN010000561.1 GCA_021156225.1 Verrucomicrobiota bacterium
CGGAAGCGCTCTACACGCCAGAAGGCAAAGGCGAAGTGAAGGCTCTCATCGAGCACTACATGGGCAATGCCAAGATTCTCCGCACGGCTGCCGAAGCCGCCGGTCTCGCCGTCTATGGCGGTGTGGATGCACCTTACATCTGGGTCGCCGTGCCGAAGGGTTACACGAGCTGGCAGGCCTTCGACAAGATCCTGAACGAAGCCAACGTCGTCATCACGCCCGGCAGCGGTTTCGGTTCCAAGGGCGAAGGCTACATCCGCATCTCGTCCTTTAACAGCCGCGCGAACGCAGAAGAAGTCGCCCGCCGCCTCAAAGCGTTGAAGTGGTAAAACGTGATTTGACTGATTCTCACGCAGGCCGGAGCAGCTATGCTCCGGCCTTTTTCTTTGGTGCGTGCCCGTCTCGGGCACAGCAACGCCCATAAGCAAACGCAGTCCAATTCCGCTGCAAATCTACCACCCGAAACACCTTGCCTCCCTTTGCCTTAAACTGCACTTTCGCCCAATCCCAACCAATGCTGAAATCACCATGACTCCTAAATTCATCGATGCTCCAGAAAAACTCATCGTCGGCATGGGCGCCCCGTTCATCTCCATCCTTTCGCCCGAGCGCAACAACTTCATCGTCATCCCCAAGCTCTGGTCGGATTACGTCCCTCGCATCCCGGAGATACCGCATCGCCTCAATTCCGTGACCTCTTATGGCGTCTGCTCCAAACCACCCGAAGGCTGCGGCAGCAACCGCCCCGATGAATGCTACTACCTCGCGGGAGCCGAAGTCTCCCGCATCGACACGCTTCCATCCCGCATGACCTCCATGAAGATTCCGGCGGGCCGATACGCCGTCTTCACCCATCGCGGCAAGCTGGACGCGCTCGGTCACACTATGAACTACGTCTACGGCACCTGGCTGCCCACCTCAGGAATCGAACTGCGCGAGGCTCCCGATCTGGAGATCTATGATAAACGCTTCGATCCTCACTCCGAAGATTCGGAATTGGATATCTGGATTCCGGTGAAGTAGCTGCTTTGCCTTTGACGTTATAAACGAGGCTCTAAGGTGGAATAGTAAAACATGCCACATCCGCTTACTATTCTGCCGTGCCCGGCATTCCGAAATACTTCCAATGGTTTGAGCCAAGAGAAGTTTTCCGCCCACGTTTAAAAGCGGAGTTCGCAACCGTCTGGAAAAATTACCGGCTGGCTCGCATTATTCCCGTAAGCCTTCTGTTCGCCGCCCTTACCATTGTCGTCCTAATCCGACTGGGCGAACCTATAGATTTTTCGCTCTGCCTTCGGATGACCTGCGCCTTGGCCGTGGTGCTGGCTGGTCCTTGGATTGTTTACGGCATGCTCTTGTGGATTCCACCCTCCATCAGCCTCTCGTCCAAAGGTCTCTGCATCCAGCACGGCAATGGCACCTTTTGGGTGGTGAAGGATAAGATCACTTCCATTGAACTCGATCTGACTCAGTTCCCTGGGTCGTTCCTGACCGTGCAATCACACCAGCTAAAAAAGATGGTAGGCTTGGGCCGCCAAATCGACCCAACAGCACTACTCACCGCACTGCGCGAATGGTTCCCCGGCATCCCCATTCAATGCTTCTCTCCCGTTCTGCCAGTCCAAAAGCCCCACAGCACCACCACCCCGAACAACTTCGCTCCCCAAGATCCAAACACCACCGTCGCATTGAACCACATGAACGCCAGGTAACTCTGCACCGCCCAGCCGATCCACTTCGCCCGCTTCACATAACTTTCCGGCGCGGACATCAACCACAGCGCATCTCCCAGCCAGATCAGCACCAGCAGGTAATTCAGCCACACCCCACCACCCCATTCCCAGCCCATGAGCTCCTTCGTCTGTCGCGCCGTATCGATCTCCGCCGCCTCATGGCTCCAATGATGCCGGAACTGAAAAGCACATATCACGTGCACCCCCATCATCACCGCGCCAAACAACCACCAAGCCGCAGCCAATGACGACCATTCCTTTTTCCGCAATCGCACTCCCAGCGCAACCGCATAGCCCAACCCCGCCAGCCACGCCGTGGCGATGATGATGATATCCGGTGTGTTCAAGCCTCTGGGATGATAGCAGACCGCCGGATTCCAAGGAACGACACCCTCCTTTATTCGGAAGATTCCAACCTCTCCTCGGTGACCTGCCGTAATTCTAAAAATCTCTTTTCCAGTTGCGGTATCAGCGCAAAAGCCCGCTCCATCTGTTTGTGTATCACAAGATCTTCCATCTCTCGCGCGATGGCTGTCAGCACCGGACTGCCGATGGTGGCGGATGAGCCTTTGATCATGTGCGCCAGCCGTTCCGCATTGGCGGCATCTTTCGCCTCGAAGGCCTCGCGCAATTCCTGCAACCGTTCAGGCAGGTCTTTCATGAAGACGACCAGAATCTCGCGCACCAGCAGATCATCATCGCCATAACGCTCGCGCAGTTCCGATTCATCCCACAACAGTCCTTCGTTGGTCATTGCGTGTGCTGTTGTCGGTGCCGGCTCGGCAGCACGTTTTCCACCCCGATGCCAGCGTTGAATCACCTCCGCCAGTTGCTGCGGATGGATCGGCTTGGACAGAAAATCATTCATTCCTGCATTCAGGCAGCGCTCCCGGTTACCGCCCGTCACATTGGCCGTCAAGGCGATGACTGTCACCTCCGGGTTCAGCACTCCCGTGCTTCGCAGCCGTATCTGTCGCGTCGCCTCATAACCATCCACGTCGGGCATCTGGCAATCCATCAGCACCAGATCGTACGGCACCACCTTCAGGGACTCCACCGCTTCCCGCCCGTTCGCCACCGCATCCGCCCGGTGCCCCAGCCGCTCCAGGATCGCCTGCGCCACCATCTGGTTGGCCACATTGTCGTCCGCCACCAGTATCCGCAGGCGATCGCCGCTGGGCTTCAGCTTGCTCTCTTCCATCACCTTCACCAGTTCCGTGGAGGACGCCTCCAGGTCCGGTCGGTAAAGACAGATGAGTGAAGCATACAGTGGCAGTTGTTTCACCGGCTTGGTCAGCGAATCGCAAAAGACCTCGCCGATCAACGGTTCCACTTCTTTTTTCTTGGCCACGCTGGTCAGCGCGATGATGTCGGTACTGGCGCCTTCCTCTTCCCGTTTGGCTTGCTGGGCCAGTTCCACCAGGGGTATGTCCTCGATTTCGCCATCCACCAGCAACAGATCGTAAGGCTTCTTCTCCGTCCGCG
>JAJNBN010000562.1 GCA_021156225.1 Verrucomicrobiota bacterium
CGGCAAGGCTCCGTGGCTGCGTCCGGACGCGAAGTCCCAAGTCTCCGTGGTGTACGAGAACAACAAGCCCGTCGCGATCTCCAATGTCGTCATCTCCACGCAGCATGCGGCGGATGCCGAACACGCGGACATCGAGAAGTTCTGCATCGAGAAGATCATCAAGAACGTTCTCCCGAAGAATTTGCTCAATGACAAGACCGAGTATTTGATCAATCCGACGGGCCGTTTTGTGGTCGGTGGGCCGCAAGGCGACACCGGTTTGACGGGCCGCAAGATCATCGTGGATACCTACGGTGGTTGGGGCCGTCACGGTGGTGGCGCTTTCTCCGGCAAAGATCCGACGAAGGTGGACCGCAGCGCCGCTTACATGGGCCGCTGGGTCGCCAAGAACGTCGTGGCCGCGAAGCTCGCTTCCCGTTGCGAAGTGCAGTTCGCCTACGCCATCGGTCATCCTGACCCGGTCAGCGTGTGCGTCGATACCTTCGGCACCCACACGGTGGACGAAGCGAAGATCGAGAAGGCCATCAACAAGGTGTTCAGCTTCCAGCCTTCGGACATCATCGACCAGCTCAAGCTGCGCCGTCCGATCTACAGCAAGACCACGAACTACGGTCACTTCGGCAAGGACGACAAAGACCTGACCTGGGAATCCACCAGCATGGCCGCCGCCCTGAAGAAGGCCGCTGTCTAATTGAACTTTGTTGAAGCGTTAAACAGTAATGTTTAACGCTTCAACTTTTTAACCCTCTTTAAACAAATCAAATGGCTAAAACCAAATCCAAAGCTGTCGCCGCTGCCGTATTGGCAGAAGTGAGCGCAGCAACGGCGAATCTCGCCACCTATTCCGCCCTGACGCCCTCGGGCAAAGACTACATCGTGCGTGATTTCGCGCTGGCCGAATGGGGCCGCAAAGAGATCGCCGTGGCTGAGCACGAGATGCCCGGCCTGATGTCCGTGCGCAAGAAGTACGCGAAGCAGAAGCCCCTCAAGGGCGTGCGTGTGACGGGTTCCTTGCACATGACGATCCAAACCGCGGTGCTTATCGAGACGCTGGTGGCGATCGGCGCGGATGTGCGCTGGGCTTCTTGCAACATTTTCTCCACGCAGGACCATGCGGCCTCGGCCATCGCGGCCACGGGCACGCCAGTCTTCGCCTGGAAGGGTGAGACGCTGGAAGAATATTGGGAACTGACGTTGAAAGCCGTCATCTTCCCCGGTGACAAGGGCCCGGAGCTCGTCGTCGATGACGGCGGTGACGTGACCTTGCTCATCCACAAAGGTTACGAACTCGAGAACGGCTCCAACTGGGTGAACACGAAGAGCGGTTCCCATGAGGAAGCGGTCATCAAGAACCTCCTGAAGCGCGTGGCGAAGGAAAAGCCGGGCATCTGGACGAAGATCGTGAAGGACTGGAAGGGTGTTTCCGAAGAAACGACCACGGGCGTGCATCGCCTCTATCAGCTCGCCGAACAGGGCAAGCTGTTGGTGCCGGCCATCAACGTGAACGACTCGGTGACGAAGTCGAAGTTCGACAATCTCTACGGCTGCCGCGAATCGCTGGCGGACGGTATCAAGCGCGCGACGGACGTGATGCTCGCGGGCAAAGTGGCCGTCGTTTGCGGTTACGGTGACGTGGGCAAGGGCTGCGCGCACTCGCTCCGCGCTTACGGTTCCCGCGTGGTGGTTACCGAGATCGATCCGATCAATGCCTTGCAGGCGGCGATGGAAGGTTTCGAGGTCAACACGGTGGAGAGCACGCTCGGCGTGGGCGACATCTATGTGACCACGACGGGCAACTGCGACATCATCACGGTGGATCACCTCCTCGCGATGAAGGATCAGGCCATCGTCTGTAACATCGGTCACTTCGACAATGAGATCCAAGTGGACGCGTTGAAGAAGGCGAAGGGTGTGCGGATCGAGAACATCAAGCCGCAATACGATCGCTACTACCTGCCGGGCAACAAGAGCCTCTACATGCTGGCCGAAGGCCGCTTGGTGAACCTCGGTTGCGCCACGGGTCATCCGAGCTTCGTGATGTCGAACTCGTTCACGAACCAGACGCTCGCGCAGATCGACCTCTGGGCGAACAAGGACAAGTACGAGAAGACGGTCTATCGTCTGCCCAAGAAGCTGGACGAAGAAGTGGCCCGTCTGCACCTCGAGAAGATCGGCGTGAAGCTGACGAAGCTGACCAAGGCGCAGGCCGAATACCTCGGCGTGCCGGCCGACGGTCCCTACAAGCCGGAACACTACCGCTACTAAGCCGTAGCTAGAATTGCAAAAGCGGACGAGTGAAAGCTCGTCCGCTTTTTTCTTTTTACTGATTAATGAAGTGATCCGTTTAGGTGTAGGTGATGTCGATGATTTCCAAGACATCTTCACCGGCCGGAAAACGGAATTTAACCTTCTGACCGAGCTTGGCGTTCAGCAAAGTCTTGGCGATGGGCGAGAGCCAGCTCACTTCATCACGATCCAGATCGGTTTCATCCACACCCACGATACGATAGCGGGATTCGCCGAACTGATCACGCACCGTGACAGTCGCTCCGAAGAGAACTTGCTGGTAAGGTGGGGCAGGAGGAGGAACGACTTCGGCAGTCCCCAGGCTCGCTTGCAGATGAGTGATGCGCTGATCAAGGTGTTGCAACTCACGTTTTGATTCCTCTTCATCCGGCAGGGAAGCGGCAGTGGGCCGTTCTACTTCGATGAGGCGGGCCAGCTCAGCGCGCATGTTCTGCTCGCCTTGCGGCGTCAGATAGTTTTTGGCGCCGTTGGGCAGCGTGGAAAGAGGACGCGGTGCTACAATCGGTTCGGCGGCGCTGTCGTCTTCACGTGTAAAAGCTTTGCTCATCTGGGGAAAAGATACATCTGATTCAAGGTGGGGACAAGATGGGGTGAAGCCCCGAATGTTACGATTTCAAGACCGTAAATCTCTCTACGTACTTCGCCAGCATGTCGGCTTCGAGATTCACGAGGTCGCCGACTTTGCGCTCACGGAGAGCCGTGACAGCATGGGTATGGGGAATGATCCAAATGACGAAGCTTTTCTTCTTCACTTCAGCGACGGTCAGGCTGATGCCATCGATGGCGATGGAGCCTTTGAAGACCATGTAACGGAGAATGTCCTGTGGTGCTGTGATTTCCAGCACGTAATCCGCGCCGCTCTTTTCCCAGCGTTTGATGGTACCAAGGCCATCGATGTGGCCCCTGGTGTGTTGCAGATTAGTGCGCGTCCAGGTTTCTTGCAGGAGATCCATCTGCACGAGGCGGCGAGTTTTGGGGCCGCTGAGCTTCACGACGGTGAGGCAGCACCCATTGACGGCGAGACTGTCGCCGAGTTTCAGATCACTACCGCAGATGCGCGTCTCGACGGTCAGGGCAATGGACTTCGCGCCGGGCTTGATCGCCTTCACTACACCCGTCTCTTCCACTATGCCGGTAAACATACGACGGCGTCAGTCTGCCACATCCGCGGTGAGCAACAAGTCTGGCGAGAGCTTTCGCCATTTTATATTTTTCAGTTTAATTACTTCTGACCAGTTGTTGGCACCGATTCCAGCGACGCCTTTCCGAGCGGTGCGGCCGCCTAGGACTTTGGGTGCGTAGAAGAAAGCGATGCGATGGGCGAGACGCTGCTCGGCGAACTTGCCAACAGTTTCACCGCCGCCTTCAACGAGAAGCGAGGTGATTTCTTCTTTGCCGAGCTTCTTCATGAGCCCGCGCAGATTGAGACCGGCGGCGTTAGTCGGAGCGGTGACGATGCGGACGTGTTTGGCCAGAGCTGCTATACGTTTTGCGGGTGCAGTCTTGCTGACGACGAGGGTGGTGAGGTGCTTGTGTTCGTCGGTCACTACTTTTGCAGTGAGGGGCGTGCGGGCTTGGGGATCAAGAATGATGCGGCGGAAACCGTGGAGTTTGTCCGGTGCTTTGCCTTTGGCGAGGCGGATGGTGAGGCTGGGATCATCGGCGATGATCGTGTTCACGCCGACGAGGATGGCGTCGTGTTCGGCGCGTAGCATCATGGCGAACTGGCGTGCAGCTTCGCTGGTGATCCATTTGGATTCGCCGCGGGCAGTGGCGGTTTTGCCATCGAGGGTCATCGCGGCTTTCAACGTAATGAGGGGCGTGCGATGGATGATCCAGTGATTGAAAACGCGGTTTAGTTCAGTGGCTTCAGCAGCCAGAATGCCTTCGGTCACTTTGATGCCAGCGGCGCGCAGGAGCTGGAAGGCTCGGCCGGCGTGAGCGGGATTGGGATCCGTGGCGGCGACGATGACGTGCTTGATACCAGCTTTGATGATCGCATCAGAGCAGGGCGGGGTGCGGCCATGGGTGCAGCAGGGTTCGAGGGAGACGTAGATGGTTGCGCCTGTGGTGTCCGCTCCGCGCTTCTCGGCATCGCGCAGGGCTTCGATTTCGGCGTGTGGTTGGCCCGCGCGATGGTGATAGCCACGACCGATCATTTTGCCGTTCTTTACGAGGACGGCGCCGACAAGCGGGTTTGGGGACGTGGCGCCGGTGGCTTTACGCGCGAGGCGGAGAGTCTCGCGCATGAACTTCTGGTCAGGTTCCGGCGATGTGTTTTTGGAACGTGCCATACCGTGATTTCCCACTGTCGGGTTATTCCCCGAACAAGGCTTTCGCGAATTCCTTCGGATCGAAAGGTTGCAGATCATCCGCCTGTTCGCCGACGCCGATGAACTTCACGGGGATGCCGAGTTCCTTCTGGATGGCGACGACCATGCCGCCTTTGCTGGTGCCGTCTAGCTTCGTGATGACGAGGCCAGTCAGCGTGACGGCCTTGTGAAATTCCTTCGCCTGGTTCAGTGCGTTCATGCCGGTAGTGGCATCGAGCACGAGCAGAACTTCGTGGGGTGCGCCGGGCAATTGCTTGTCGATAACGCGATGCACCTTCTGAAGTTCCTTCATCAAGTTGTTCTTCGTGTGCAGGCGGCCGGCGGTATCCACGATGAGATACTTGGCGTTGCGTGAAGTGGCAGCAGTCACGGCATCGTGCGCGACGGACGCGGGATCTGAATTATATGCGCCCGCGATGACCGGAGCATTCAGGCGCGTGCCCCAGAGCTTCAATTGCTCGATGGCCGCGGCGCGAAAAGTGTCGCACGCGGCCATGACGACGAGATGCCCTTCATCATGGAAACGCTTGGCAAGTTTCGCCGTGGTGGTCGTTTTGCCGGTGCCGTTCACGCCGACAACCGCGATGACCGTCACCCCGCTATCTTGCGTCTTGAGGCCGCGATGACCTTCACCGAGAGATTTCTCCACTTCCTGCGCGGCGATGGCACCGACGTTCAGCCCCTGACCACCTTGCGATTCGTAAGCCTTGCGGACGGCGGCGAGGATCTGGTTCGTCATTGGCACGCCGAAGTCCGCGCCGAGCAGGGCGGCTTCGAGTTCCTCGACGGTGCTGGCGGTGAGCTTGGGCGAACCGGTTACGATCCGCTTGATTTCGTGCACCAGCTTGTCGCTGGTCTTTTTGAGGCCCTCTTTGAGTCGTTGGAAAAATCCCATGCGAAAAAACTTTTCTAATTGGCGGACGGATTCACCGCCGGCTTGGCGTAACGCGCCTTGTTCTCTTCGGCGCGCTGGCGCAGCTTCACCACATTGCTGTAGGGCAGGCGGATGGAGCCGATGAGCGGCTTGCCCTTGTTCATTCCGTGGCAATCGGACCCGCCCGTGATGAGCAGATTCTTCTGCTCCGCCATCATCAGGTAATGCTGGCTTACAGACGTGGAATGCTTCGTGTGAAAGCACTCGATGCCGTCCATGCCCGCCTCGACGAGCTCGGGGATCATGTCATCGCTGCGATTCAATCCCGGATGCGCCATCACAGCCACGCCGCCGGATTCGTGGATCAGCTTGATCGCGTCTGGCGCGGAGATGCGGAACTTCGGCACCCAACCGGCACGACCCTTTTTCAGAAAGCGCTCGAAGGCCTCGTCCATCGTCTTGCACACGCCTTTTTCCACCAAGAGCCGTCCCACGTGCGGACGCCCCGGTGATTGGCAATTCGCGATCCTGAACACAT
>JAJNBN010000563.1 GCA_021156225.1 Verrucomicrobiota bacterium
CGAACCCAGCGTGGACCACCAGTTTCCCCAGCGGAGTTGCGCCACCGGCTTTGGCCTGTTCCTGGTATGCTCGGCGGAAGTCCTTCCGGCTAAGGTAGAGCAGGAGCGCCAGCAGCGGGAACATCTTGAAGAACAGGATGCACCGTGAATCCGTGGCGACGGACTCCGAGTTCAGGCGCGTGGTCAGGTGCCAGTTCAGGTAGCGCGCATGCTCAAGCAGGCCGTAAGCAACGCCCGCGAACAGTACTACGAGTGCCGCAAACCCCGCCGCGAACACCCACGGATTTTTCTGCGTCCAGTTCCATGCCCGCCGCACACCGCTGGCGGGCTTCGCGAAGATCGGCTCATAGTTTAGGAAGCGCTCCAGTTCCTCCGCCAGGTTGCGCGCGGTGGCGTAACGCTGTTCCGGGCGCTTGGCCAGGCACTTGAGGCAGATCGTCTCCAAATCGGCGGGGATCTTGGCATTGTGTCGCGTGGGAGGAAGCGGATCTTCATCCAGCGCCTGGCGCAACGTGTCCACGGCGGTTTCACCGGTGAACGGCGGACGGCCCGTCAGCAGGTGATAGAGCAATGCTCCCAGCGAATACACGTCACTCTGCGGGCCGATGAGTTTTTGCTTCGCTTGCGCCTGCTCCGGCGCCATGTAGGCCGGGCTGCCCATCACGTCGCCGGAACGTGTCAGGTTGCTATCCCCGTGCATGACCTTCGCCAGTCCAAAATCGGTGATGCGAACTTGATCCTGCGAATCCACAAGCACGTTCGACGGCTTCAAATCACGATGCAAAATCCCCCGCTGATGCGCGAACTGCACTGCCTCCGCGATGGTCTTCACGAACTGCGCCGCCTTGCCCGGCGGCAAGGGGCCGTGTCGAACCAATTCCGCCAGCGTGGGCCCGTCCACTAAGGCCATACTGAAATAGTGCTGCCCTTCGTGTTCCCCAATCTCGTGGATGGCCACAATGTTCGGATGTTGGAGATTCGCCGCCGCTTCTGCCTCGGTACGAAAACGCTTCACATCGGCGGGCGTGGCCAGCCGTCCGCCTAAGATCATCTTCACCGCCACCAGCCGGTTCAGGCTCTTCTGCCGCGCCTTCCACACCACCCCCATCCCCCCGCGCGCGATCTCCTCCAGCAACTCGTAGTCCCCAAAATACTTCAACGTCATCGGCAGGTTCACCTGAATCCGCCCGGCCATCACCTCCGTCCCGCCCCGACTCGAATCCACCGTCTCTGGCGAGCCGGGATCAGGCTGCACCGCCGGCCGCTCCATGAAACTGTCCGCCTTGTGGTGCGCCAGCAACCGCTCCACCTCCTGCCGCATTCCCTCTTTCCCGGCGCATACCTTCTCCAGATACGCCTCCCTCTGCCCAAGATCCTCAATCTCCAGCGCCCGGTTGAACAATTCGGCAGCAGTAGGTGTAGGCTGATGATTGGCGCTCATAACTGGTCTCTGCCCTCATATGCGTCGCTCGCGACAAATGTCCGCCAACTTTTTGAGTTATTTCTGCTCGCCTAGTTCCGCCCGCAGCCAAGCCTTGGCATAAACCCACATCCGCTCCGTGCTCCGCACCGGTATTCCCAAGGCCTCCGCCGCCTCGTCCATCGTCATCCCCACGAAATATCGCAGCTTTACCAATTGGGCCGCCAACGGCTCCACCACCGCCAACCGGTCCAATGCCTCATGGATCGCCAGCATCTCGTCCGTGGGGGCACTCTGCACCAGTTTCGATTCCCAGTCTGTCTCCGGCTCGGCAAAACCCGCTTTCTCCCGCGTCATCCGCCGCCGCGCCCGGTCGATGAGTATCCGCCGCATCGATTCGGCCGCCACAGCGAAGAAGTGCTGCCGGTTCTGCCACGTCTGCTTTTCACCCTCCGCCAGCCGCAACCATGCTTCATGGACCAGTGCCGTGGGTTGGAGAGTCTGGCCGGGACGTTCTCGTGCCAGTTTCGCGGCCGCCAGTTGCCGCAATTCAGCATATATCAATGGCAGCAATTCATCAGCCGCCTGCGGATTGCCTTCCGCTACGGATTGGAGAATCAGGGTTAGGGAGCTCAAGCTTGAAGTCAGACATTACCATTCTCCCTCGGCCTTTCCAGACGTTTGACGGCCCTAAACCCCACGTCCGAAATGCCTTAGCGACAAGCGAAATAACACTAATTTCGGTGACTTTGCCTAGCCTGGAATGGACAAGCAGATCGCCCTCCGGCTGAATTAAGTTTTAGCTTTAAAATTCCAGCACAAAAGCTCTGCCCATTTATACGGGCCGTTTTTTTGAGGTTGGAATGGAAGATCGATTCGCAGTCTTCACCCCCCATCACGGGATGATCAAGATCCGGTAGAATCTCTTCTGATATTGTTGGGCATCAGCATCTATGAATGCTTGCGTGCCGCTGAAATTATCCACGGACTGTATGGTTTCCCAACTCACAAGATCGGTCGATACTTGGAACTGGATCGAAGCGGCAGCTGGTCCGGAGAAGCTTATTGCGTAAGTGCCGTCTCCTTGTTTTGCAGGAGTTGTCAGTGAGTAAGTCTGCACAACTTTCAGTATCAATTGCGTGCCGGTGTAGCTCGCTTTCCAGGCCAGATTATTGTTTAAGGAGGGTAGTGCCGGAGTAGTGAATGTCCCTGTGCTCCCGGCGTGATTCATCAAGACATAAGTAGCGCCAAGCAAAGGTGAATAATTATTGGTCAATGCAACACTGAGCGCCCCATTGAAGGTGATTCCACCACCGAAGTTCAATTGGGGTGCTTCCGTGCCGGGAGCTGTGCCCTTGAGCGCGAACTTGATGCTTGAGGTTGAGTTGATTGTGGCCAGTGAATCCAAACGAAGCGCGCCGGATTGCAAATCCAACGTGCCAGAGTTCTGGAAGAGGATGCCGCCATAGTCGCCAAGGAATTTGACCTCTCCGGTGGAGGTGTTGCGGCGGATCGTCCCTCCAACATTATTGTTGAAAGACGGTCGAGAGCCCCCGTTGTCATAGAGAAAATTAAAGTCTGACTGGAGGATGAACAGCCCATTATTGTTGAAGGTTGCACTTGATGAGAACACCAAAGTATTTGCCAGGGTTGCCAGTGCAGTCCCGTTATTATTCAAGGTCGCGCCACCATAGAGTGCCCGGTCATCACCGGGACTAAGTAGGAGATTGGCACTGGCACCGACGGTGAGTGTACCACCACCAGCAATACCACCGCCGGTCCA
>JAJNBN010000043.1 GCA_021156225.1 Verrucomicrobiota bacterium
ACCGCCAACACCAGGAACGCCGGAACAAGCGTCAGCATCGGTGCGAGCCAGAAGTAAACCTTCCGTACGTGACCTGGCATGAAGTCTTCCTTGAGGATGGACTTCACGGCATCGGCGGCCGGTTGCAGCAGACCCCACGGACCCACGCGGTTCGGGCCCACTCGATCTTGGATCCACGCCGAGATGCGGCGCTCGGCCACGACGTAGTACGACACCATCGGCAACACCGCGAGGAAGAGCACCGCCAAAACCTTGATGGCGCCCCAGACCGCGATCTGCATACCGGGAGACAAACTATTGATCCAATCGAACATGTATCTCGCTCCGTCTAAATTTGTACGGTGACGCCCTTGTCACCGAGTGAAGCCCAAGTCACCCCGTTGAACGCGGGCACTTCCGTGGCCATCTGGTTGAACAGACCTTCAATGCTCACGAAGCCGTTCTGGCCCGTGACGTTGTGCACGAGGTCATGGAGGAATTCCCATTCCGCGCGCGCGTCACCGGGAGCTTCCACCGCCTTCATAAATTTCTGCACGCGCCCTTTCACATTCGTGAAGGAACCGCGCTTCTCGACGTGCGCACAACCCGGCAACAGGTAATGCGCCGCTTCCGTCGTCTTGTTCGGCAGGATGTCGCTCACCACCAGCAACTCGAGCTTGGCGAACAAGTCAGCGCTGATGCCGTGCTTCGTCACGTCTTCACCGAAAACGATGAGCGTCTTGATGCTGCCGCCCTTGATGCCTTCCGCGATCTTCGCGAGGTTCGCACCGAGTTCCGCACCCGCGATGCCCGTCAAGCGTGCGCCGTTGCTGTTCGGATTCTTATCCGCGCTGACCAACAGCTTGTCCCCTTCCCCATTGCGCGCGACGGAATCCGTCAACGCCCCGGTCTTGGTGGCCAGCTTCTTCAGCAGATAAAGCTCTTCGTTCGTCTGGCGCGCCGAGGCGATGATCGCCACGGAACCCGACGCCGCCTTGCGCAACTTCTCAGAAATCTCCGCGACGGCCGCCGTCCACGTGATGCGTTCCGCCTTACCACCCTGCTTCTTGATGAGCTGGGAGAGACGATCCGCACGACCGATCCACTTGTAGTTCAAGCGGCCGCTGTCGCACATCCACGGACCATTGACCGCGTCGTTCTCGCGCGGCTCGTAGCGATAGACTTTGTTCTCGCGTTGGCCGACCACGATATTGCAACCCGTGCCGCAGCTCGTGCAGAGGCTCTTGGCTTCCTTGAGGAACCAGACGCGCATCTGGAAGCGGAAATCTTTCGAGGTCAACGCGCCCACCGGACAGATGTCCACGGTGTTCAGCGTGTAATTGTTATCGAACTTCGTGCCCGGATACGCGGCGATCGTGTTGTAACTGCCACGATTCACGATCCCCAGCTTGTCATCACCCACGATATCTTTCGTGAAACGGATGCAACGGGTGCAGAGCACGCAACGCTCGTCGTCCAAGATAATCCGCGGTCCGAGATCAACGGCCTTGGGCTTGTGCACCTTGGCTTCCACGAACTTGCTCGCGGCCTGACCGTGTTCGACGGAATATTCCTGCAGCTTGCATTCACCGGCCTGGTCGCAGATCGGGCAATCCAGCGGGTGATTGATGAGCAGCGATTCCAAAACCGCCTCGCGCATCTGCTTCGTGGCGGCGGAATTCGGATAGATCTCCATACCCGGCGAGATGGGCGTCGCACAAGCGATCGCACCACGGGGTGTGCTGGGCTCGTAAGGCAAAACCGACTTCGCGATCTTCGGCGTGCCGTCTTCGTTCAAGACGGGCTTGCGATCTGGACCCACCATCGGCGTGCCGAACTCGACGAGGCACATGCGGCAGTTACCGGCGATGGGCAGCTTCGGATGATAGCAATAATGCGGCACTTCGCCGCCGGCGATCTGGCAGGCTTGCAGCATGGTGGTCGGCACCATCTTGCCCTGCCAATCCGGCATCATCTTCGGCACATCGATGTCCCGGCCATCCACCTTGATACGCATCGTATCCGGCGGCGGCGCAGGAGCGGCTGGTTTCGTTTCCGTTGTCGCTGCGTTAGACATGGTCAGTGATTCGGGCTGGCGGCGATTTTCATGTCCTTGGACGGACCGGCGCCACCGTGTTTCGCCTCATCCGCCGCACCCTTCGCTTCAAAATCTTCTTTGAACTTCTTCACAAAGCTCAGCACCGGCCAGGCGCAGGCTTCGCCAAAGGCGCAGATCGTGCGGCCTTGGATATTCTGGGCAATGTTCAGGAGGTAATCCGCATCCTGCTTCCGGCCATGACCATGGGTCATGCGGTGCAGAGCCTTGCTCATCCACAGCGAGCCTTCGCGGCACGGCGTGCATTGGCCGCAGCTCTCGTGCGCGTAGAACTCGGAGAGATTCGCGAGCGCTTCCACGATGTCCACGGAATCATCCATCACGATGATCGCACCGGAACCGGACATTGTACCCGCTTGCATCAGCGAGTCAAAATCGTAAGGCAAGTCGAGCAAGTCGGTATCCACGGTGACCATCTGGCCGTCCGCGCCCTTTTTCTTGAGCTTATATTTCTCGCCCGCCTTCAGAATCTTGGAGGAAGAACCACCAGGAATGATGGCCTTCAACGTGCGACCCGGACGCAAGCCGTTGCCGAACTGCGGATCAAAAATCAATTCACCGATGGTGGCCTTGCCGACTTCCACCTCGTAATAGCCGGGTTTGTTCACCAGACCGCTCAAGCTCACGATACGCGTGCCGGTATTGTTCGGCGTGCCCAGCTTGGCGTATTCGCCCGCACCCATCTTCATGATGTGCTTCACGTGGCACAACGTCTCGACGTTGTTCACGATGGTCGGGCACATGTAGAGACCAAGGACGGCCGGGAAGTAAGGCGGCTTGATGCGCGGATAGGCACGCTTGCCTTCCAGCGATTCGATCAGCCCCGTTTCCTCACCGCAAATGTAAGCACCCGCACCGCGATGAACGTAAATCTCGCACTCCACGCCCGTGCCCAAGATATTCTTGCCCAAGAAGCCTTTTTCGCGGGCTTCCTTCAGCGCTTGATTGAGAATCTTGGCACCCTTCGGGAACTCGCCTCGGATGTAGATGTAGGCCAGCTTCACGTCATTCGCGAAGCAGGAAATGATCATGCCCTCGATCAACTGATGCGGGTCTTTGTGCAGGATTTGACGGTCCTTGAACGTACCCGGTTCCGATTCGTCAGCGTTGCAAATCAAGTAGATAGGCTTGCCGCTCTTGCGATCCACGAACGACCATTTCAGTCCAGCCGAGAAACCGGCACCGCCACGACCACGCAGACCGGACTTCAGCACTTCATCGCGGATCTGCTCCTGAGGCGTCTGTTTCTTGCCTTCGGCCAGTTCCTTCACCTGCAAGGCGAGCGATTTTTTCAGTTCCTCATAGCCGCCGTGACGCAGGTAGCACTCGATATCCGGCGTGTAGCCCGGCGAGTCGGCGTTCTTCAAAATCAATTTAAATTCCTGCGGCATAGCAACAGCTTGACTAAAAACCGAAAACCTCTACGTTTCTCCGCGCTCTGGATTGCCCGATGGTGTAACGGTAGCACAACAGATTCTGAATCTGTTTGTCATGGTTCGAATCCATGTCGGGCAGCCACTTCATGAGCACTTCTTCAAAATTTCCTCAGCCTTTTCATGGCTGACACCTTCATGGAAGTCTTCATTGCACATCATGACCGGTGCGGTTCCGCAACTGGCCAGACACTCCACGAACTCGACCGAAAACTTGCCGTCTTTCGACGTCTGCAAACCATGCTTGTGCGGGTCCATGCCGAACTTGTCGCACAGGTGATGATGCAGCTTGTGTGAGCCGCCGAGCGCACAGCTCAACGTGCGGCAGACCTTCAACACGTACTTGCCCGGCTGCTCCTGACGGAACATCGGGTAGAACGTCACCAGCTCATACACATTGATGGGCTGGAGTCCGAGCTTGCTGGCGATCCACTCGATGGCCTCTTTCGAGATGTAGCCATACTGCTCCTGCACCGCGTGCAATAGCATGAGCGACGCACTCCGCTTGTTCACCGGATAGTGCGAGATCAGCTCATCAATCTCGGCTTCAAAACTGGCTGTAACCGTAAAACTCATGTTCAGTTTCCTCTGCAAAAACTAGCGGTCACACTCACCCATCACGAAATCGAGCGAACCCAAGATCGCGACCGTATCACTCATCATGTGGCCGGGCATCAGCTCGGCCAAAACACTGAGGTTCACAAACGATGGCGAGCGGATCTTCAGCCGGAATGGCGTGCCGCCACCTTTGCTGCAAATATAAAAGCCCAGTTCGCCCTTCGGATTTTCCGCACCGAAATAGACTTCACCGGCAGGCGCGTTCTGGCCTTGGGTCACCAGCATGAACTGATGGATCAGCTCTTCCATCTTGGTCATGACCTTGTCCTTCGGCGGCAGGATGATCTTGCCATCGGGGACGTTGATTGGGCCGCCCGGCAATTGATCCAGGCACTGGCGGATGATCTTCACGCTCTGGCGCATCTCTTCCATGCGGACGAGATAACGGTCATAGCAATCCCCCACGGAACCGATGGGAATCTCAAACTGCAAACGATCGTAAACCAAGTAAGGCGAAGCCTTGCGCAGATCGTGATTCACACCGCTGCCGCGCAAGTTTGGACCGGACAAACCGTAATCAATTGCCATCTCCTTGGAGATAACGCCCAGGCCCTTGGTGCGATCCACGAAGATGGGATTGCGCGTGAGCAATTGTTCGCTTTCGTCGAAGTTCACTTCTACTTCGTCGCAGAACTTGCGGAGCTGATCTATCCAACCCGGCGGGATATCGCGGGAAAGGCCACCCACGCGCGTATAGCTCGTTGTGAAACGGGCACCGGTCAGCGATTCGCAGAGGTTATAAATCTTTTCCCGTTCCGTGAAGGTGTGCAGGAAGACGGTCAGCGCCCCGACATCCATCGCGAAGGCGCCCAAGCCCAGCAAATGCGCCTGGATACGGCCCAGCTCGCAGCAGATGACGCGGATGTATTGGCAACGTTCAGGGATCTGTTTCTCGATGCCCAAGAGCTTCTCCACCGCCATCACGTAGGCGACGTTGTTCGACATCGGCGCGAGGTAATCCAGTCGATCCGTGTACGGGATGAACTGGTTATACGTCATGTTCTCCGCGATCTTCTCGTCACCGCGATGCAGATAACCAACGTCGGGAACCGCCTTGGAAATGATCTCACCATCCAGCTCCAAGATGATGCGGAGCACACCATGGGTAGCCGGATGCGATGGCCCCATGTTCAGGACCATCTTTTCGCCCACCATCTCGCCGTCATCGGCAGCGACCGGCGAATTAGCCAGTGCGCTCGCCGCGCGGGCGGTGGCGTCTTTAAATTCGATTTCGTGGACCGTGCTCATTCGCTAATCGGCTAATTCTGTTCAGGGATGCGGGCACGTGGCTCACGGGCGATGGAATCTTTGCCACCGGGCAACGTGACGAACGGACCACCTTCCAACGGAGCAGGCTTGGTGAATGCCACCGTCGGCAAATCAGTCGGCTTGCCCGCCAACGGAAAGTCTTTGCGCAGAGGGAAATACGGATAGCCATCCCACATCAAGATACGGCGCAAGTCAGGGTGTCCAGCGAACTGGATGCCCATCATGTCGTAAATCTCACGTTCGTGCCAGTTGGCGGTGCGCCAAACGGTCGTCACGGTCGGGATTTGAGCCATTTCTTCGCTCAGATTGGTCTTCAGGCGGACGTGGGTGTTATGACCAATACCGGAAAGCTCATAAACCACGGTGAAACGCGGATCGTCACCGTAGTGATCTAGACTGCTGATATCGATGAGGTAATCAAACCCCAGCTCCTTCTTGGCGAAGGCGCAGACCTCGGCAATCTTCTGGGCATCAGCCACTTGCACCGTGATTTCAGAACGAAATTCCGGTGCGATAGTTAGCAAATCGCCAAACTGATCTTTTAACTTTTGAGCCAAATCCAATGCGGACATGGTAAAGAAAACTTATTGATTATCAGGCGCTTATGCAGCCTGTTTACCGGACGTCGAGATGACCAGATCCTTCACGACTGGTTGGGTCGCGATTTTCGCCTGCAGCTTCATCAGAGCATCGAGTAACGCTTCCGGACGCGGCGGGCAACCCGCCACATACACATCCACCGGAACGATGTTATCCACGCCTTGCAGCACTGCATAACTACGATACATACCGCCCGTGGAGGCGCAGGCCCCCATCGCGATAACCCACTTAGGCTCAGGCATCTGGTCGTAAATACGACGCACCGCCAAGGCCATCTTGTAGGTCACCGTCCCCGCTACCACCATCACGTCGGATTGGCGGGGGGAAAAACGCATCACTTCGGAGCCGAAGCGGGAAATATCGTAGCGGCTGGCGCCAGCGGCCATCAATTCAATGGCGCAACAGGCCAAGCCCATGGGCATCGGCCAGACGGAATTCTTGCGAAACCAGTTCAAAGCGGCATCCACGCGAGTGACAATCACTTCGCCTTCAACCTTCGAATTGTAGCCAATTTCTGTGTTTGTATGCATACGCTTGCCGCATCCGCGACAGACGCCCAACTATGCCGTTGCGAGGCATTGACGCAAGTAGTTTGTGATTTTTTTCACAATCTTCCCCTCCCTCGATTCCATCCTTTACCTTGAGCCTCGCGCAGTCCAAAAGGAGGAATATTTCAATGATGACCAGGCTGCCAGAAAACCTGCGGAAACAGCTTTGCTGCCTGATTCTTTTTGCCGGCACTTTTCTCCTTTTCCTGCCCTCGCTGCAAAACGAATTCCTGAACTACGATGACGACAAATATGTCACCGAGAACGAACTGGTAAAACAAGGTCCCTCTTTGGGAGCCCTGTATGCACCTCATTTTTTTATGTGGCATCCCCTGACCACATTTTCCCAGCAGATCGACTATTCACTCTATGGCCTGAATCCGGCCGGTTACCGGGTGGGAAATATTTTCTGCCACTGTTTAAGCGCCGTTCTGGTGCTGCTCTTGGTTTTGCGGATCACCCGCTCACTAGAGACTGCTTTTGTGGTCGCCGCATTGTTTGCCTGGCATCCTTTACGTGTGGAATCGGTCGTCTGGGTGGCCGAGCGGAAAGACGTGCTTTGCACGGTCTTTTGGCTTTTCACGCTCCACGCCTACCTGAATTGGAGTGAAAATAAGTCCTGGAAGAATCATCTAATCACCCTGACCGCCTGCGGGCTGACCATGATGAGTAAGCCCATGGCTGTCACCTTGCCGGTAACGATGTTATTGCTGGATTTTTGGCCTTTAAAACGTTTGGAGCTCAAGTCATTCAGCTCATGGAGGGAAACGCTTTTACTTTTGGTTAAAGAAAAAACACCTTTCTTCGTCATGTCGGTGACGCTCGGCATCATCACCATCGCCTACCAAGGCAAATCAGAAACCATTGTGTCCTTGGAAGAAGTCACCATTACAGAACGCCTGCTCAATGCCCTAGCCGGATATGGGCGTTATCTAGGAAAGTTGTTTTTCCCACACGATTTGGCCGTATTTTATCCTCCTCAAGACGCCATTCCTTATCTGGTCATCGGACTGTCCATTGGCACCATTGCGAGTATGGGCGTATACGCTTGGCGGAACCGCGAATCCCAACCGCAAGTTCTTTTTGGGTTGGCGTGGTTTCTTGTCACTCTCCTGCCAGTAATCGGCCTGCTGCAGTCAGGCATGCAGTCGATGGCTGATCGCTACAGTTACCTGCCGACTTTGGGAATCATCCTCGCCGTGGTTATCACCGTCCGCAATCTTCCCTTAAAGCCAGCAAACCAAAACTTTGTTAATTTCGTTTTTGCGGTGATCATCATCGCCTGTATTGGGCTGACCCAGGCCCAGATACCAAAATGGAAAAATAGCGAAACTCTTTTCCGGCACGCGCTTTCGGTCACCGAAGCAAACTTCATTGCGCATATCAATCTAGGAAGCGTCTTGGCCGACCGTGGCGACGTGCAGGAAGCGTTGTCCCACTATGAAGCCGCTCTCCGGATCCGTCCGAATCCCGGACTGCAATACAAGCTAGGTAGAGCTTTGTTGGCCCAAGGGCAACCAGCAGCAGCAGCAAAATATTTCAACCAAGTTGTGGGTACGCAACCAGACCACGCGGAAGCCCACTTCGAGCTGGCATTAGCCCTGACTGATCTGGGCCGTATCGATGAAGGCACGGAACACCTGCGAAAGGCGTTGTCACTACGGCCTGATTTGGGGCACCGTATCGGCATTCCGCCCGGGCAAACGGTTCCGGCGGCACGCACAGGCACCAACAGTTCACCATAGATGGTTTTGGCGAAACAGGCATGAAGAATACACGTGGCAGGGTTGTCGTCACCGGGGGTGCGGGCTTCATCGGCTCCCATCTGGTGGAACGCTTATTGGCTGCTGGCGAATCGGTGCTGGTCATTGATGATGTGTCTACTGGACGCTGGGAAAATCTGGACGCTGTCAAAGATCACCCTCGTCTCACCGTCATAGAGAGCCGTGTCTCCGTGTTGAGTGACTTGGAAAATCACGTGGCTGAGAGCAAGCAAGTCTTTCACCTCGCTGCGGCCGTGGGAGTGGAATTGGTGGTGAAGTCTCCAATCTACACGATCGAGAACAATTTACGAGAGACAGAAGCCATCTTGGCCGCCGCCAGCAAGAACAGCACTCCGGTATTGGTGGCTTCCACTTCTGAGGTTTACGGAAAAAGCAGCAAAGCGGAGTTTTCCGAACAAGACGATTTGACCATCGGCCCGCCTCACTTGGGCCGTTGGTCTTATGCTTGCTCCAAATTGATGGATGAGTTCCTGGCCTTGGCTTATCACAAAGAAAAACAATTGCCTGCGGCTGTTGTGCGACTTTTCAACACCGTAGGTCCCCGGCAAACTGGCCGATATGGCATGGTTCTACCGCGCTTTATTGCCGCCGCCAAAGCAGGCCGACCGATTGAAGTTTATGGAAATGGCGAGCAGACCCGCTGTTTCTGCTTCGTGGGTGACACCGTAGAAGCGCTCCTGCGCCTGTCACAAACACCCGCCGCCATTGGCGAAGTAGTTAATATCGGCAACACTGAAGAGATTTCCATCCATGAATTGGCCCGGCGGACGATTCAATTGCTGGGCTCACCTTCTGAGATCGTTTTGAAGCCTTACAATGAGGTTTATCCTACTGGCTTTGAGGATATGCTGCGACGCAAACCCTCGATACAGAAGTTGGAGAATCTGACCGGTTTTCGTCCCACCACGCCTTTGTCGAAGATCATCCAGGCCACCGCTGAAACTATTTGATGTTCTTCCCGCAGATTTCACCGTTTGGAATCCGCCTTTCACCGCAAAAAAAGAGGCACTCTTGCGAGTGCCTCTTGAATATTTTTATTAAGCCGCTTGTTCCCGACTAGGGAGCACCGGTGGTGTCGTTGTGCGGGAAGTTGATGCGGTTAGCATTGGCGCCGTAGGACTGGCGGGAAAGACGCAGAGCTTCTTTCAAGCGGTCCGAGCTGGCCTGCTGAACGCTGCCGTCAGCCAGAGCGTAGTTGCCGGCGTTGTCATGGTGCGGGGCGATGTTGTTCGTCGCGAGTTCAGACCATTGCGCTTCGGCGGTGCCCACTGCGTCAACCGTGGTCTGCACCGTGTGGAAGTTTGTGCCGCTGGCGAACACCATCTGGTTGTTCGTGCCCATGTTACGGTCACCTGTCAGGAGCATGTTCGGCTTGGTTTCATCCGCTTCCACACCCACGAAATAGCTGACAGCGCCATTGGCGTTGCCATTTGCAAAGCCAGCGGGGGGAGTACCGCCTGTATACACACCTTGGAGGTTGTTAGCCGAATCGGTGTAACCGAAAACTTGCGCCGCGTTCGGTTGACGGATCACGTCACCGGGGCAAATAAGAATCTTGGTGGATCCCAGCTCGTTAGAGAGCATGTAGAAATGGCGCCAGGCCGTACGGTTGGTCACGGCAAACTTGTTGACGTCCAGCTTGCCTGGAAATGTCTGTTCATTGTCACCAGCGAACATCTTGAAGGACAGGGCGACCTGCTTCAGATTGCTGGAGCACTTAATGCGTTGCGCCTTGGCTTTGGCCTTGGCGAGCGCTGGGAGAAGCATGCCGGCGAGAATCGCGATGATCGCGATCACGACCAGCAGTTCAATCAGCGTGAACGCTCGATTACGACGAGTTTGGATAGGTTGGTTCATGGTTTTACTGGGTTGCGAGCGACACTATTCGTGAACTTCACTGGCAGTGTCAACATCATTTGAGAAAAGTATAGCAACGCCCGTGCCAGCAAAGAAAACCGGCCTTTTCCAGCAACTTGCAACTTTTCACGCGGGAGTTTCACACTTCCGGCGTGAAACTCCCCCGCCACAGTCCCAATTACTAGGTCATTTTGGCCCTCACAATAAAAACGTAGCAATTTCACTTGCCCCTTGGCTTCTCCTTCCCATAATTACGCGCACGTCGTTTGACACCGGGCTGTAGACAGCTCGACGGCAAATGAGGTTTGTGCCCGCGTGGCGGAATTGGCAGACGCGCTAGATTCAGGTTCTAGTGAGTAACATCGTACAGGTTCAAGTCCTGTCGCGGGCACCACTTAATTTTTCATGCGCCGTTAAACGGAAACAGCGCTGGTTAACTTTTTCTTTCTCATGGGATTAAATATCCGCGAAGCCACCCCGCAAGACGCACCCCAATGGCTGGACTTGCTGCGCTGCGCGCTCGGCGATGACTTCCCCGCCGCCGAAGCCTATGACCTCAAATGGATCACCAGCCAGCTGCAGCCCGGTGGCGAGAACAAGACTTACGTGGCCCAGCTTGATGGAAAGATTCAGGCGGCCATCTCCACCTTGGGGCCTTCCGGGGCCACGGGTAATCCGGTGACCAATTTAGGGCGAAACCTTTTCCGCCCGGAAAGCCACCATAACGGATCTGCCGAAGCCCTCTTGCGCCATATCGAAGACCTAAGCGCCAAGGAAAAGCATCTTATCATCGTCCGCGTGCTGGCCTCGGATAACAGCCAGCAGATCCTGTTCGAGAAGCAGGGTTTCATCTGCGTGGGTTATCAGCCGTTCAAGCATTTGCACCGCTCCCGTGAAGGCGTCCTGTTTTACGTTCATTTCTTCGGTGACGTCCTTTCCACTCGTCTCCCCCTGTCCGACTCTCTGCCTCAAATCAGTGAACTGGCTCAGTCCGTATTGGATCGCATCCAGTCCTCGACGCCGATTTCCGTCCGCGACGGCGTCACCGGCTACCCCCTTAAAACGGAACTGACTTTCCACGAAGCCACTTCGGATGACTTCGACCTGTGGCGCATGCAGGCCGAGTCGGCCAATCCATCACCCGAGATTTCGGGTTCCTACAACCGTGGCTTGGGCTATCTGCGGATGGCCAATCCTTCCCAACTCCGCACCTACCTCGGCCAGCGTGAAGAACGGGTTGTGGCCGGCATCGCTTTTTATCTCGACGAACAGGACCGTTGTGTCCGCATCACAGATTCCTTCTCATCGGATGACCTGTCCATGGGCTCCATGCTGCATCATGTGGTGAAGGTCGCCCAAGACCAGCTCAGCGCTGTCTATATTGAAGTGGACATCCTCATGTCCGCTCCCCGGCTGCTGAAAAGCGCCGAACAACTGGGCTTCGTTCCCATCGCCTACCTGCCCGCATTCTATTCGAAAGCTGAGCGTTACAATGACGTCGTCAAGCTGGTGAAATTGAACATGGGTTACGCGCTGGAGAACACCTCGCTCACCAGTCACGCGCAAGGCATCGTCAAAATCG
>JAJNBN010000564.1 GCA_021156225.1 Verrucomicrobiota bacterium
ATCACCGCCAGAGGACGGATGATGAGCAGCAACGCGGGTACAAATAGGAGATGAGCCAGATTCAAGAACTTCGGCGTCAGCATTACGCCGACAAGCAGCACGAGAACGACTTCCAAGATCCGCTCTACCTGTTCGTTGAAGCCTAAAACAGCCTCCGCGAGATAGGCTGGCGCCTTCTCCGGATGGGTGGCGAGTTCCTTCTTTTTACCAGCTACAGCGAGCGCCACGATCTCTGGCGGCTTCTCTCCCGTGTGCCGTCGCTCCACATGGCGCAAGGCCAGGCCGGCGGCGAGCACCGCCAAAAAACCATTCACATGCAGCAAACCGGCCAGCCCGTACGACAGTCCGATCAAGCCGAGCGCCAGAAACTCATCCAGACCGAAGCTCTCCTTGTGTGCCCGGCGCAAGTACAGCACAAGCTGGCCCAGAAAAGTGCCGCATAATGCGCCTACGGCCAATCCGCCCATGGCCGCTCCGATCAGGTCAAACACCGCCCACCGCCAGCCGCTGCTGCCGCCCTCCAGCCCTAGCAATCCCAAGCCCAAAAGAATAAACGGGAGCGTGGTACCGTCATTCAAGCCGGCCTCCGCAGTGAGATTGAAGCGCAGTTTGTTACGGTCCGTCGGGCTTTCCAGTTGCACTTCGGAGGCGAGCACCGGATCAGTCGGCGCCAGGATCGCTCCCAGCAACACCGCCGCCCCGAGAGGCAATCCCAACCACCAGACACCCGCCATGGTCACCATGCCCACGGTGAAGATCATGGTGACCACCGCCAGCCGGAGCGGAACCAACCAGTCCTTGTGCCGCAGGGACACGCGTAGCTTCAAACCCGTGGTGAAAAGAGAAACCAGCACGGCGAGTTCCGCCAATCGCTCCAGCCATCCGCCATCCTTGAACGGATCAATCGCCGCGACTCCGGCCATCAACGGCCCTAGGAGCACGCCCACGCCAAGGTAAAGCATGGTCGTAGTCAGCGGCAGTCGCTTGACCATGGAGCTGATCAAAGCGACCGCCACCAGCAGCGCACCCATCAACAAATACCAAAGCTCGAACTTCATTTTACTATCCCGCTGACCGACTGCACTCACTATAGCCCCGCATGCGTGAGAAGGCCATGAAGCAGGCAGCCGCACCGCAGACCGGATTGACAGTGATTGCAGATGAACGAACATTGACCGATGATCTGGATCGGCACCTCAGGCTTTCAGTATCCGGAATGGAAAGGGATCTTTTACCCGGAGAAAATGGCACCGGCCAAGATGCTGGCCTATTACGCCGGGCATTTTCCGACCACCGAGATCAACTACACGTTCCGGCGATTGCCCAGTGACAAGACGCTTGCCAACTGGATCGCCCAGACGCCCGCACAGTTCCGCTTCACGCTGAAAGCACCCGAAGTCATCACTCATCACCAGCGGCTGAAAGATAGCGGTGCGATCATGGAGCGTTTCGCAGAAGCGGCGCTAAAGCTGGGAGACAAGCGCGGCGCCTTGCTGTTCCAACTGCCGCCTTATTTCAAATGCGATTCCGCCCGCCTGGAGGATTTCTTGGCGGCTTTCCCCAAAAACCTCGTTCCTGCGTTCGAGTTTCGCCACGCCTCCTGGTTTGCGGACGAGGTGTTTGAGACCTTACGGAAGCATCAGGCCGTATTGTGCATCGCGGACACGGAAGAACTCACCACACCTAAGGTATTCACGAGCGATCGCACAGCTTATTTCCGCCTGCGCCGCGTGCATTACACGAAGAAAGAATTGCAGGAATGGGCGGACGTCATCTCCAAACAAACACCCCGCTTGGCGGACATCTACGTTTACTTCAAACACGAGGAAGCAGGAACAGGACCGAAGCTCGGGAAAGAGTTGATGAAGCTGCTTGGCCCTAGGCATTTGGCCGAATAACCGGTGGATTCCTTTCGTCCAAAGCGTTCGACCAAGCATGATTGACGCTTTTCAACGCCCGCAAGGTAAGGCTAAATTACCAGCCATGTTCCCAGTCTTGCGTCGCGCCTTGAGCATCTCGGCGGCTAGCGCCCTGTTATGGGCTTTGGCCACGCCGGATGTTTCCGTGGCGGCGACGAGTCGCAAGCCGGCAAAAGCCGCGCTGACTTTCGAGAAAGATGTAAGGCCCATTCTCAAGGCCCAGTGTTTTGAATGTCACGGGGAAGGGGAGAAGCTGAAAGGCGGCATTGATTTGCGTTTACGCCGCACGTTGCTTCAAGGCGGTGAATCTGGTCCGGCCATCATTCCCAACAAGCCGACGAAAAGTCATCTGGTGGAACTCATCCGTTCCGGTGAGATGCCGCCGCGGGACAAGAAGCTGACACCGGAACAGATCGCCATCATCGAGCAGTGGATCGCCGAGGGGGCGAAAGTGGAACGTGAAGAACCTGCTGCTTTGCCGGTCGGAACGATGGAGATCACGGCGCAAGAACGTGCGCATTGGTCTTTTCAGCCGATCAAGCAAGCGCCGGTTCCTGAGACCAAGACGCGTGACCGTGCGCGCACGCCCGTTGATGCTTTTCTGGCTACTGCACAACGTGAGCGCAAACTGAGCTTTTCGCCGGATGCCAGCCGCTTGTCACTTGTTCGTCGTGCTTATCTGGACCTCACCGGCGTGCCGCCTTCTCCTGAGGATGCAGAGAAGTTCGTGAATGACTCCGCGCCGGATGCGTATGAGAAGTTGATCGATCGCCTGCTGGCATCGCCGCAATACGGTGAGCGCTGGGGGCGGCATTGGCTGGATGTGGCGGGGTATGCGGATTCGGATGGTTACACGGATACCGATACGGTTCGCCCTTACGCCTACAAGTATCGCGATTACGTCATCCGTTCGTTCAACGCGGACAAGCCTTTCAATCAATTCCTCACAGAGCAGTTAGCAGGCGATGAACTGGCCGGTGTGCCGTATCCGAATTACGCGCCGGACAAACTTGACCAGCTCATCGCCACAGGTTTCCTGCGGATGGGTGTGGATGGAACGGCCTCAGGCGGCATCGACCAGGACCTCGCGCGCAATCAGGTGATAACGGACACCATCAAGATCGTTTCCACCTCGGTGTTGGGGCTGTCCGTGGGCTGCGCGCAATGTCATGATCACCGTTACGATCCCATCACGCAGGAAGATTATTATCGGATGCGCGCCATCTTTGAGCCGGGTTACGACTGGAAGAAATGGCGGAATCCAAATCAACGTCTCGTTT
>JAJNBN010000565.1 GCA_021156225.1 Verrucomicrobiota bacterium
GTGGCCGGTTTCAGCCCGGCAATGAGGTTCCTGTGGAACTCGTCTGGGAAAAGATTCTCACTTCGCCGGACAACTCTAACATGGAGATCCGTCGGCGCGGCAAACGCATCGGCTACTTGCGCTGGTCCGCCAGCATCGGCGAGGAGATCACCACCGGCAAACGCACCGAACTCGACGCCCCGGTAGGCATGGTCCGCCAGCTCACCAGCTACACGATCGATGCCGATGGCGGTTTCACCGGTCTGGACAATTCCCAGAACTTCAAGTTCTTCACCTCCGTCAAGTTCGCCACCAATTTTAGCTGGCAGGAATTTTCCGTACGCCTGAACCAACGTCCCTTCACCGCCGAGGTGCGGGGGATTGATGCCGAAAAGATTGCCCGGTTCCGCCTCTCTGACACCGTGAACGAGTGGGAACAGGAAGTGCCGCTGGAAGACCTGAAGAACCCCAAAAAACTGGCGGTGAAATTTGGTGGACCGCTCGTGGGCAATGCCGTGGGTATGCTGATGGAGGAAGGTGTCTCCAAAGCCCAGCGCACCGCATCGGCGTTGAAATGGCAGGCTCAGAATGACTGGCTCGTGGTGGGCTATGCGCAGTTCCGGGTTTATCGCTTGCGCGCGCAGATCGCCGAAAACCAGGAGGTCGTGGTTTACGTCAGCCGGGTGGGCGAGATCATGAAAGTGGAACTCCCCAACGAGGTCATCCTGGTGAACGATGAATTGAGATTCTAACCCTTGAAGCACCCATGATCGAACTTCTGGATCTCGTTAAGCGGTTTGGTGACCTCGTGGCCGTGAACCACATCAGCCTCAAGGTGAACCGTGGTGAGTTTTTCGCCGTGCTCGGACCGAACGCCGCCGGCAAAACCACCACCATCAAGATGCTCACGGGCCTCATCAAGCCCACTGCGGGTCGCGCCCTCATCGCCGGGTATGATGTGCAAGCCCAACCCTTGGAAGCCCGCCGTCGTTTGGCCTACGTGCCCGATTTCCCCTTCCTCTACGACAAGCTTACACCTTGGGAATTTCTTCGTTTCACCGGTCAGATGTTCCGCATGGACGAACAGCGTTTCGATGAACAGGCGCGCATCCTTGTGGAACGCTTCAATCTCGGTGAATACCTCCGCAAGCCCATCGAAGGCCTCTCTCATGGTACCCGGCAACGCGTCGCCATCGCCTCGGCGCTCTTGCACGATCCGGAAGTGTTCGTGATCGATGAACCGATGGTCGGGCTGGACCCACATCACTCGCGCGTGGTGAAGGACGTGTTGAAGGAACGCTCGCTACAGGGCATGACGGTTTTTCTCTCCACGCATCAATTGAGCGTGGCGGAAGAGATGGCGGATCGCATCGGCATCATCCATCAGGGCAAGCTGGTCGCCGTGGGCACTGCGGATGAACTGCGCCGCCAGAGTGGTCAAGATGGCGCGCTGGAGAAGAGCTTCCTGACGCTCACCGCCATCGAAGCCAACTTTAACGAGCACCATGGGCTCACAGCCCCGACCACAGCCGCGAAAAAATGAACGGCTCCGGCTCACCATACTTTTCACCGCTCTGGTTGCTGATCCGCACAAACGGACTGCAGTCCTGGCGGCGGCTGCTCTCCTTCCGCGACCAGTCGCGGCTGCTGAGCGGAGCGATCATGATGTTCGTGGCCACCTACCTGTGGCTGGCTTACTTCATTTTCTCCAAGGCCATGCGCTTCGTTTACCTCTTCCCCGGCCTGGGTGAAGTGCTGGTGGAGCGCATGCTGTTCCTCCTGTTCGCCTTCCTCTTCACGATGCTCATGCTGAGTAATCTGGTGATCAGCTTCACGAACCTGTTCCGGAATCGTGAGACCACGTACTTGCTCACCATGCCCGTCTCCAGCGCCACGATCTTTCAGTGGAAGTTCATCGAATCTTCCATTCTGGCCTCCTGGGCGTTCATCTTTCTTATCGCACCCTTGGTGACGGCGTTTGGCCATAGCCAGCGGGCACCGTGGCATTTCTATCCGGTCACCGTCGCGCTCATTTTGCTTTTTATCGTACTGCCGACGGTGGCGGGCACCTGGTTCTCCGTTTTGCTTGCGCGTTTCATGGACCGGCGCGCCTTTCAAGTGGCGGCCGTTTCCGTGGCCATCGCCGCCCTGCTCTACGTGGCCTTTGGCACCAAACCGGAAGTAGTGCAAGATGACCTCCAGGACACCCGCGTGCTGGGTCTGATGGACCGTCTGCTCAAGCGCACCGACTTCGCGCAAAACCCTGTCCTCCCCAGTTACTGGCTCTCCAGCGGCGTGCTTCGCTGGCTGGAAGGCGCTTTCGGCGGGGCGATGTTCTTCATGCTGGTGTTGCTGAGCAACGTGCTTTTCTTCGGCTTCCTTTCCTTCACCAAACTGGGCAATCCCTTTTACGAAGCCGCCTCCATTGTACAGAGCCGGGGCAGCCTCTTTGGTCACTGGGAATGGTTCCGTAAATGGCGCTCCTTTCAGGGCCAGCGCAAGTATGAGACCGGCTTTCTGGAGCGTGCCTTCGCCAAGTTCAGCGGCAGCATCCCCGGTGATGTGCGGGCCATGCTCGTGAAGGATATCCGCGTCTTCTGGCGCGATACCACGCAATGGGGCCAGACGCTGATGCTCTTCGGCCTGCTCGGCGTTTACATCCTGAACTTGCGCCATTTCTCGCAGCAACTCACCGCTCCCTTCTGGATTCACGTCGTCTCGTATCTGAACCTCGGTGCCAGCGCCCTGAATCTCGCCACGCTCACCACACGCTTTGTTTACCCGCAATTCTCGCTGGAAGGCCGACGTGTTTGGATTGTCGGCATGGCCCCACTCGGCCTGCCCAAGATCGTGATGGCAAAGTATTGGCTTACCACCGTCGGCTCACTCCTGGTGACGTTGGGGCTGACCGTGCTCTCCTGCCACATGCTGCAATTACCCTGGGACCGCACGGTGATGTTCATCGGCGCCATCACCGTGATGACGCTCACCTTGAACGGACTCGCCGTCGGACTGGGCGTGCTCTACCCGAATTTCCGCGAGGATAATCCGAGCAAGATCGTGAGCGGCTTTGGCGGCACGTTCTGTCTGGTGCTGAGCTTCCTCTACATCGTGGCTTCCGTCGTCCTGCTGGCCATGGGCACACCCTGGCCGGGTGCCAGCAACGTGGAACTCAGCAAAGTGCTCTTCGGCTGGATCGGCTTTGGATTCCTCTCCGT
>JAJNBN010000044.1 GCA_021156225.1 Verrucomicrobiota bacterium
CCAATCGAGGACGACGACGAGAACGAGGACGAACGGCGTTGCTGGTGAGGTGGCTGGCGAGGGTCGCGAGCCGGGAGGTATGGACTGGTGGCTAGAGTGCCGCAGGACAGGATGCCATTGCGGAGTGACACACTGAACGGATCGGACGGGAAGGCTTACTTCGGGGAACGTTGAATTAGTTATCAGGTGGATGAGGCCGCTGGTTAGCCGGGGTCACTCCGTGCGTTCGTCATGGGCTCGGGGTGAAACCGACTAACCGGGGGCGCCTCCTGACGTTGTCGTTGAAGAAGGTTGTGTCAGGAGGCGTCCTCTGGTGGTGCCGTAGTGCGACTCTCCTTGACCGCGCTATTTTTGCGCGGTCTAGTGAGTCAGGTTTCTATGAAACTGCCCCGCCGCCTTTTTCCAGTCGTTGCCCTGGTGCTCACGTATTTTTTCGTCTGGACGGCCAGCGGACAGCCAACGGGGCCCCAGCCGCCAGCGGTCGATATCACGGCGCTGGAGCGTTCGCTGAAACTTTTGCAGTTGGAATCCAAACTGCGCGTGCTTCAACTCCATTACGAACAGGCGGGGTTTTTCATTCCGTCAGAATGGCCGGAGCGCGTGCAGGAAGAGCATCAGTCGTTGATGACAGAACTGGGCCAAGCGTCCTCCCTGAAAGCCGCGGGGCTGGATAGCTGGCTGGAACAGAGCAAGAAGGCCCGCGAAAACGAAGTGTTGCAGATGGTGGAGTTCATGGAGAAGCACCTCCCTACCCTGCTCAAGAAAGACAAGGCGTCAGCCGAAGAGAAACAGGTCGAAGTCAAAGCCCGGGAATTGCAGAACAAGAAGAACCTCACGGCGCAGGAGATCTCCAAATTCATCACGCAACAAACGCTGCCAGTGGTCTTGAACGGAGCGGATCAGACCGATGCGGGCATCCGGCGGCGCTTCTCCGAGCAATGGCGGGTCGCGGCTGAGGAGATCTATCGTGGCGCCATCAAGGATGGCCGGAACTTGGCCGACAGCATCGCCCAGTATGAGAAGGACCGGTTGGCCGTGGAAGCCAGGTTGGTCTTCCTGAAAGCGGTGGAGGAACATCTGGAAGTGCTCGGCACCATCCGCGATCCGATGGACAAGCTCCAGGAAACCGTCGAGGAAAAAGGCATCGGGAAACTGCAGGAATGGCTCTCCACGAATTACAAGGATGTGCCGGATGAATACGTGAAAGAGACGTGGGGCAAGGTGAAAGAAGAATACGGCGGGGCCAAAGAGCTGTATGACAAGATCAGTGAGTTGGATAAGGACATGACGCTGAAGGGAAATCCGACGGCGATGAGCGCAGCCAAGCGGTTCACCATCCTCAGCACGCTCTACAATTACACGCTGGGCAAGGTGGCGGATTCTCCCGCCATGAAGGCCTTGGGCCCGGTGAAAGATTTCCTGGAATACTACGGCAGCGCGCTGGAACTCATCCCGGAGGTGGCGAAGAAAACGCAGGCGCTGGTGGATAACATCGATCAGCAGCACAAGGGTGTGCGGGCACTGGATATCTGGACGACAGTGATGCCTAACATCGAACCCGGTCGCTTACGGTCCCTGTCTTCCTACGAAATCTTCAACATGCAAGTGGCGACGGATGCGGAGATCGATGAATCTTCACCGAATGCGCGGTATTATTTCATCGTGGAGAAGACTGTCATTCCGCGCGGTTACGCCAGCTTTACCAAGGAACAGTTCCAGCGTCTCCTGCAAGCGATCGCAGATGAACGTTTCCTCAATGCGCATGGCGACAGCTCGCGCGGCGCGATGGATTGGGTCACCGAGAACATGTTCGAATGGCGCTCGGTGAATCTCGCTTCGTCCAGGCTATCAGACGCTTACCTCACCGAGCTGAAAACGAACGCCAAGAAAACTCCTTTTACACAAAAGCAGATGCTCGACCTGGCTTTCGGACAACCGATCACTTTTGAGGATGAACAATGGTCGGCTGAAAAATTCCGCAGCAAGGCGGAAGCGGAACTGGAACAACGGGCCCGAGAATTTACCGCGCGTTTGGCGTCGCCAAATTTTACCCGGTCCAAGATGTCGCAATGGCACGCGTTCAATCTCCTGCTCATCAAGCACACTGTGGCGTTCAACCCCAAACAGATCGTGCGTCTGTTCGCCTTCTATCAAGAGAGCGAGGCGAACGCAGCGCACTTGGAGAAATATATCCTGCGATTGGGCGAGGAACGCGCGGCTCGGGCAAAGGGAATTCCCAAGGCAGGCATCCCGATGATCACGCAGCCAGCGGGCGGGTTCACCATCCAGCCCGGGCAGACGGTGGAACTCACGGCGCACGTGAATGTCAGCGACCTTGCGCCGGGTCGCACAGTGCCCGCCGAAGTCACGTGGTCGCTGCCACCATGGGCACCCGCCATGGCACCCTCCAAGGTGGATCTGGTCAATGGCGTCCAGCGATTGACTTATCTTCTGACTGCTCCGAAAGATTTGAAACCGCAGGTGATCGAAACGAAAGTGAATGTGAAGGTGCCCGGTGAACCGGTTGAAAACGCCCTGGCCGCGGTAACCAAGCCAACTAGGCAAAGCCTCCCACCAGCGCCCAATGCCAGACCTGAAACCAGTGTCTCACTACCGAGCACGGAACTCCCTTTCGTAACGGCAACGCCACCGGCTCCAGCACGTGGTTTCAAGCACGTCGGGAAATTTGAGGTGGAGGCGGCCGGGCCCATTTCCATCACGGTGAAGCGGGGGAAAAATTATCCGGTGCGCACTGCCATCGAAGCGACCAGCGACCTGTTCTACAACTCCCCCAGCAACATCACGTGGATGGTCACGCTCTATGCGGCATCCTCGGCAACGGGTCCATTTGTCGAAGTGGACATGCAGTATGCGTATGCAGGCAATCGCATTCAAAAAGAGGAAGGCAACGGCATCCGGACCGGGACCAATACCATCATGTTTCTGGACCGGCGCGATAAGAACGAAAAAGAACCGCGTCAGCCCTGGTATTATCAGATCGGCCTTAAGCAAAAACCGGGGACATTCGCTACACCCAGTGTCGGCAACAAGGAATTGAAGTCCAACATCGCGGGACCGGGTCGGGCGGAGCTTAAAATCTTTGCCCGTCAGGAGATCATCGGCAGTGCAGCGCCTGCGGATGCGTTTAATAGCGATAGCCTGCGCTCTCCTTTCAATTATTCATCGGATGAATGGATCAACTTCAACGTGTCGCTCTCCACGGAAAACCAGGTGTTCGATTATCCGGGCGTGCATTTCACGGTGAAATCAGGCGACTGGACCGGGCATTACTGGACTTCCCAATTGAATGGCACCAATGAATTCGCGAACTCACGGTATTGGAACTACCGCGAGAACCGGGTGCGCGTTTCCATCCCCTTCAAGGGCGGGACTTTTCCGGTGACCATCACCGCCCAGAGTCCTGGTCTCAGCCTTACACGCACGATCACGCTGAACATTGATCCGAAGATAAATTCTTATGCGGTCGATGCGAGCCGCGTGGCCGAGGAAGAATCCAAACGGATGGCCTACATCGAAAAGGAAGAGCAAAAGACTTTGGAAGCTATTCCCCGGCTGGAGAAAGAATATGCCTCGGCCAAGGAATATCTGGAAAAGATCAAATCTCCGGGAGTGGCGATGAACACCGCGCACAGCTTGCTCCATTCGGCCTCAAACAAGCTGGCGTTTGCCCGCTTTTCCGTGCTGCAGATCGCCCGTTATGAAAAACCGCAACGCCGGTTCACGGGGGACCGCCAGTTAGCCGATGCGCGGGATGACTGGAAAGCCGCCCTGGCAGCAGAACGTGAATTGATGGCGCTGACACAAACACATTTTGAAATGGAGCTGCTGCAGAGCGCGATACAGTGGGACGGGAACAATGCGGAGAGTCAGGCGCGCATGGCCGAGTTTTATCAAAAAGAGCGCGTGAATTTCACCAACACCTATTCTTCCCGGATGCTGGATCATCGCTACCGTCTGGCCCGGTTTGCGTTGCTGGCCGGTGAACCGGCCATTTTCCGGCAAGCCATGCAAGAGGTGGTGGAGCGGCAATTGCCCCAGCAAAAAGAGCCCGGGGATTTCTCAAGCTACGCGCAACGTCTGAAAGAATTTGGCGCCATGCTCGCCGTGCTCACTGGAGATCAGGCGGAGGCAGCCCGAATATTTTTATGGGGCCGCAAGATCGCCTTGGAGAAAATTCCCAAAAGTGAACAGGAAGCCTTAAAAGATCCGCTGCCAACATGGTGGCCAGCCGAGCCAGTGAAAGAATCTCCCCTGCCCCGACCCAAGGTCGAGACGGTCATCGCACGAAATCCGGGCTTGGGAACGTCCTCTGGCAATCCACCGACGCGCACGACGCAGGTGACCCCACCGACGGTGGTCACTCCTCCGGTCACAAATACCCGCACGAACGTCGCCACAAATACGGTGGTCACGCCACCGCCCATTGTCATCACGACCAATGCCGCCGCGCAAAAAGCGTATGCCCTAACTCAACAACAAAAGTGGCCGGAAGCAGAGGCCGCTTACCGCGAAGCGCTGCGGGAGAACGCCAACGATCCGATGCTGAACCACGGTTTCGGCAATGCGCTGGCAGGCCAGTTGAAGTGGAAGGAGGCCGAGGCGGCTTATCGAAAATCTCTTTCACTCTCACCGACGAATGCCGCCGTCCATTATGCGCTCTCGGCCACATTGGGTTATCAGAATCGCTGGGCAGAAATGATTCCACCGCTGGCGGAAGCAGCGCGTTTGGATCCGAACAATGCGGAGTATCATTATCGCCTGGGTGCAGCGCTCTATGGCCAGCAACGTTTCGCTGAAGCAGTGGTCGCTTGCAAACGGTCCCTGCAAATCACGCCTGCCAACGCTTCGTGCCAGGCATTTACATCGAGCAGTTTGATGGCCTTGGGCAAACCGGCGGAAGCCGAACCCTTTGCCCGGGAAGCAGCCCGCTTGGAACCGAACAATGGCGCTGCCCAATTAGGATTAGGCTACGCTCTCACCGCGCAGAACAAATGGGTGGAATCGGAACCAACCTATCGTTTGGCGGTGCGATTGCTGCCAGCAGATCCTGCCGCAGCCGAAGGACTGGGCCACGTATTTATGGCGCAAGGGAAATGGGCGGAAGCCGAAGCGATTTATCGACAGGCGATCCGGCTCAATACCACGGAGGGACGTTACTATGGTCACGTGGCCGCAGCATTGGCCCGGCAGCAAAGAGTGAATGATGCCGTGCCGATGGCCCGGCAGGCGATGGCGCTGGGTGAGCGTAGCCATTGGATTTTGAAAGAGCTCGGTTTGATCCAGTAATTTTTATTACTTTGAAGCTCACCCGCCTTTTTCTTGCGCTCGTTCTGGTGTTCGTGCTTTGGCTGGGCTGGCTGTGGCGGCCGGCTCCAGTGCTGCCACCGGGACCAGCTTTTCATTTCGCCGATGGCTTCGAGAATGCCACGACGATCACCAATCTGTTTCCGCACGATTTCACCCGTTGGCATGGTGCCCAGCGGGAGTCTGGCCAGAAGCCGGAAGTGAATTTCATCGAGCTGGCCACCAACATCGTTCATTCCGGCACCAACGCGTTGAAACTCCACGCCGTGCCTTATGATGGCCGCACGGCGTCCAAGGCGGATATCCAGTGGGAAAAGTTCACCTTCGGCAAAGGGCAAGAGGTCTGGTTCTCGGGCTGGTATTATCTGGTGGGCGGCACGGATGCCGAACTCGTCTTTCTTTGGGACTTGGAAACGACCCAATTTCGCGGTTCACCCGGTCGGCGTCTCTATATCCAGAACGGCGGCTGGCTGGCTTCCGACCTCGGCAAGTGGTGGAGCGGCAAGACTTTCCGTCAGGTCAAAGGACAGGAAACCGCCTTCCCCAAAGACCAATGGGTGCATCTGCGCGTGCACATGTTGCTCTCCGAGAACGACAAGGGCCACATGGAAGTCTGGCAGAATGGGGTCCAAGTATTGGATGCCAAAGGTAAAACACTGCCTACCGGCCGCACCCTCTATAGTCGCCTCCAAGTAGGAATTACTGCCAATGGTAACCAAAAGGCCACGAATACCTTATATCTGGATGATATCGAGCTCTCCAACCGTCCCCTCTGGTGATTTTAAGACGCAAATTGCCCGAAAATAAACCGTTGCGAGGTCATTTTTCCTGTTGCGTCTGCTTGATAACGCATTAGTCTCCAGTGCTCTCGAAGATTTGATATTTATGAACGCTGAACTGACCCGCAAAGCACTGGACAAAGTCATCAACCCTAACCTGTTGATCAATATCGTTTCCCGCCGTGTGCGCCAGTTGAATTCGGGTGGCGGCAGCGGCCGTCCGTTGATCGCGGATACGGCTGGTCTGGGCGCGGCGGACATCGCCCTGCGTGAGATCGCTGAAGACAAGTTGACGTTCGAGCAGACCTCGGACATGTCCGTCTTCGAATAAGGGGACTGAACCCCGGCAAATTTCCAGCAGCCAGGAGGTTCACTCTTCCTGGCTGTTTTTATTTCCATGGCTGACATACTCACCAATCCTAAAGCCCGGCGCGATTACGAGATCCTCGAGACCTACGAGGCGGGCATCGTGCTGCACGGCACCGAAGTGAAGGCCTTGCGTGCGGGCAAAGGCCAGATCAGCGATGCCTTTGCCAAGGTGGAGAAAGGCGAGGTTTACCTCTACAGCTCGCATATCGACGAGTATGTGAAGGCCAATCAGTTCAACCACAAGCCCAAGGCTCCACGCAAACTGCTGCTGAACAAGACCGAGATCCGCAAGCTGCATGAGCTGTCCTCGATCAAGGGCAACACGCTCATTCCCCTGAGCTTTTACTGGAAGAATAACAAGGTGAAGGTCCAGCTCGGCGTGGGCAAGGGCAAGGAAGTGGGCGATAAGCGCGAAGACCTGAAACGTCGCGACGATGAACGGGAGATGAAGCGGGTGACGATGAAGTTCATGAAGGGGCGCTAAGCTCTTCATTTGCAGGGCGAGACTCCGTCGAGCCCTGCCAGATTTGGGAAAAACAAAAAGGCGGAGAACAAAGTTCTCCGCCTCGCAAATTGAATGTCCGACTGCTTAGACGGCAGCGGGCTTCTTCCAGGTGCGCTTGGCTGGCTTGGTGACCAGACCTTCTTTGAGCGCCTTGGCCGTCACGCGGATGTAACGCACTTCGCCGTTGATCACCGCTTTGACGCGCTGGAGGTTCGGGAGGAACCGGCGCTTCGTGATTGCGGTCACGTGGGTACCGATACCGCCGCTCTTCTTAGCCTTACCCGAGCGCCAGATATGGCTGCCTTTGATGGGACCTTTGCCTGTCAGTTCGCAAATTTTCGACATATACTCTAACTTTTAATCTGTTAAAAGAACGCGAACCTTACGTGCAGCCCAAGGGGTATGCAAGTCCGAATTACAGAATATTTCAGGTCCTTTGTCCAGCACCCTGAACTTGCCTGTGAACCTTCACCACTATGGCTGGTATGGCATCACTGAAAAAACACTACGGAATGCTTAGCCAAGCAGTATCTCCTGCATTACTTTGACCAGCAGGCAGCCTCTCAGTAGCCATATTAATATTTTCTGCAAATGACTATTGACTCAAGGAAGCTGTTTGATATTGTCCCGGCTCTTTCGAGAACGAAATTGGATGAAAACGTATTTGCCGAAGATTAATCAGGACCAGAAGAAGTGGCATGTTGTGGATGCCGACGGAGCTGTCCTTGGTCGTGTCGCTGTCCAGGTTGCTAACATCCTGCGCGGCAAGAACAAGCCTGTCTTTACCCCCCATCTTGACGCTGGTGATTTTGTAGTTGTTATCAACGCAGAAAAGATCGCCGTGACTGGTAAAAAGGAGACCGACAAGGAATTCATGTCCTACTCGGGCTGGAAAGGTGGCGAGAAGTATAAATCCGTCGCCCATGTCCGCGAGAACCACCCAGAGCGCCTCATCATGCACGCCGTGAAAGGCATGCTGCCGAAGAACCGCTTGGGCGCCCGCATGCTCACCAAGTTGAAGGTCTATAAGGGCACCGCTCATCCGCACAGCGCGCAGCAGCCGGCCACCCTCACTCCTGCGTCGTAATCGCTAATTTTCCCCTGATATGGCTACTACCTCTGAATTTTTGGGCACAGGCCGTCGCAAGACTTCGGTCGCCCGCGTCCGCATCGCCAACGGTTCCGGTAAGATCACCGTGAACGGTCGCGAATTGCAGGCTTATTTCCACACGGAATCGCAGCGCTCCATGGTGCAGCAACCCCTGAGTATCACGCAAACGGCCACCAAGTTGGACGTGAACGTGAATGTCAAAGGTGGCGGCCCCGTCGGTCAGGCTGGTGCTGTCCGCCACGGTATCGCCAGCGCCCTGCTGCAGTTCGACGCTAACCTGCGTCCTGCCCTCAAGGCGGAAGGCGTGCTCACTCGCGATTCCCGTATGAAGGAACGCAAGAAGTACGGCCAGCCGGGTGCCCGTAAGCGCTTCCAGTTCAGCAAGCGTTAATCTGGAAATCGACTTTCACCAACCCCGCTGGCTTCCAGCGGGGTTTTTTGTTTTTATCTATGTCTATCGACAGCCCTTTTGAAAAACAGATCGGAGACATCACTGTCTCCTGCAACAAGTCGCGCTTGGACATCGCTTTCATCCATGGCGAACTGAGCCGCACCTATTGGGCGCAAGGCATTCCTCGCGAGACGCTGGAACGTGCCATCGCCAACTCGCTTTGCTTCGGTGTTTACCGCGCGGGCAAGCAGGTGGGCTATGCAGCCGTCGTTACAGATCAAGCGACGTTTGCCTGGCTCTGCGATGTCATAATCGCCGAGAACGAACGCGGCCAAGGCGTTGGTAAACTCCTGATCGGCACCATTATTACCCATCCCGGCTTGCAAGGACTGCGCCGCTTCATGCTCGGAACCAAGGACGCACATGGTCTGTATGCACAGTTCGGTTTTCAGCCAATGGATGAGCCAGGGCGGTTTATGCAAATTCGTAACGTAAATCCTTATAAACTCTGCTTGCCAAATCAGGCTGCAGGAAATTGATTGTGGCCATGTCGAAAACAGTTCGTGTCGCTATCGTTGGAGCCTCGGGTTATTCCGGTGAAGAACTCGTCCGTCTGCTGCTGCGCCATCCGCATGCAGAACTCACGGCGGTCACCTCGCGTCAATCTGCGGGCAAAAGCATCGCGGAAGTGTTTCCCAAGTTCGCGCATTATCCCAAAGCGCGGGAATTGCATTTCTCCGATCCCAATACGGAACTGCTCGCCAAGCAGGCTGACGTGGTGTTCCTCGCCCTGCCTCACGGTGTGGCCGCGGAATACGCCATTCCCCTGCTCCAGCTCGGCTGTCGCGTGATTGATCTCAGTGCGGACTTCCGCCTCAAGAGCGCGTCGATCTATAAAGAATTCTACGCGCATGACCATCCCGCACCGGACCTATTGGCCAAATCGGTCTATGGCCTGCCGGAAGTTTATCGAAACGAGATCAAGTCCGCGCAACTCATTGCGTCACCCGGCTGCTATCCCACGAGCATCCTGCTGCCCATCATTCCTTTGCTCAAAGCGGGATTGATCAAATCATCCGGCATCATCGCTGATTCCATGAGCGGCGTGAGCGGTGCGGGTCGCAAAGCGGAGCTCGACTATCTCTTCGTGGAATGCAACGAAAGCGTGCGCGCCTATGGCTTGCCGAAGCACCGGCATCTGTCAGAGATTGAACAGGAGCTTTCTATCGCTGCTGGCGATGCGGTGACGATCCAGTTCACGCCGCACCTCATTCCGGTGAATCGCGGTATCCTCAGCACGCTCTATCTCGCACCGGCCAAACACTTCAGCACCGACGCCGAAGCCGCTGAATTGAACACACAGATCAAGCAATGCTACCAGCAAGCTTACGCGAACGAACCGTTCGTGCGTGTGCTCGAAGGCAAGGCCCTGCCAGACACGAAGAACGTGGTGGGCAGCAATATCGTGGAATTCGCCTGGCGGCTGGACACGCGCACCGGACGGCTGATCGTCATCAGCGCGGAAGACAACATTGTGAAAGGCGCAAGCGGCCAAGCCGTGCAGAGCTTCAACATCCTCGGCGGCTTCCCGGAGACAGCGGGCCTGATCTGAAGAAACCCGTTAAAACGGTTAAAACAGTTGAATCGTTAAAATGGGTTTTCACCCGTTTTAACGATTCACAATTTAACGTCCGCCTAAATATGGCGTAGAGCCAGGGCTACCACCGTCACGATGCACATCATGCCCGAGGGCATGAACTTCTTGCTCTTGGCAAATTTCATCCCGAAGAAGACCAGCAGGAAGGCCAGCACGACATCCGCCGCATACGGCCAGGAGATGATGCCCAAGGCACATATCGCTAGAATCGCCGCGAATATGCTGGAAGCGATCAGTGAAGCCTTGCTCTTGGCCTTCACGAAACCCATCACTCCGCCCAAGACGAGCAGCACGATATAAACCCACAAAACAGTATTCGGCGTCATAATAACTTAAATGTCGGGCAGGACTGTCAATCAATCGGCGGACACATCCAAGCTTAGAATCTCGCCGCCGGAACATTCCACGCGCACAGTGAAAGGGCGGCAACAGACTTCACAATCCGTGGTGAAAGTCTGGCTGCGCATCGTGGCATCCAGCATCAGGGTGCTTTCCTGGCCACAATAAGGACACGCGACTGAAGCATCTTCTTCCATGATCAAAGGAACCGCACGTTCGCCAGGAATTCAAGGGGGCAACCGTCACAGACTGCTCTCTGTTTCATCCAGAAAATAATCGGCAGGCTTGGTTTGCGGGATGATCCGGTCCAACTGTTCCGCCAGCGTGATCAGGTCGCCTTCGTTCCACACCACGAAGTCGGACTTGTTCATTTTCTTTTCCAAGGGCCACTGGGAAGCGATGCGTTGCGCGATATCCGTCTCTGACCAACCCCGTTGATAGAGGCGTTGTTTTTGCGTCTCCGCCGAACAGGCCAGGCAGATCACCGCGTCAAAATAGTTTTCCGCAGCCGTTTCAAACAAGAGCGGGATGACCACGACGCCGGCTGGAAAACCCTCCTCCCGCCACCTTGCTGTCTCCGTCTGCCAGGCTTCCCGGATGCGGGGATGGAGGATGGCTTCGAGGTCCTTGCGGGCCGTTTCATCGGCAAACGCCACGCGGGCCATGCTCCGGCGGTCCAGGTGATCTCCTTGGAGCACTCCATTGCCAAAACGGGCGACGATCTCTACTAAGGCGGGCTGGCCCGGCTCCACCAACTGCCGGGCGATATTATCCGTGTCTGTGACCATGATGCCCCGGCTACGCAGAATCTCCGCTGCTGCGCTCTTTCCTGCACCTATGCCGCCGGTCAATCCGTAAAGCTTCATGAATGCTGTACAGAGCAATACAGCGGAGGAATCGAAGCAAGCTCAAATCAAGACTGGGAAACGGGCGTCACCGGCAGGGTGAGCGTGAATATGGCTCCATGGCCATACTGGCTCTCCACCCGCAATAGGCCTTGGGTCTCTGAAATCAGATGACGCACCACTGAAAGGCCCAGCCCGGAACCCTGCCCCGCCTCGCGCACGGAGAAATACGGCTGGAAGATGCGGCCCAGGACCGCTTCCGGGATACCCACGCCGTTGTCCTTCACCTCGATGACCACGAAGGGAGGCTCATTCACAAACCGGTTTTCATTCACCACTTTGCCGCCCGGCAAGGTAATCAGTTGATCACTGCCGATCGGCGCTGTTTCTATGCGGGCATTCACCCACACATGATGATGGCGGGCGGTGCAGGTGAGCGCGTTTAAGATCAG
>JAJNBN010000566.1 GCA_021156225.1 Verrucomicrobiota bacterium
CAGTCTGCGCTACGGCTTCTGCTCTACCGTTGTTGTCACCGTCTTCTCCTTCTGCTTCTCGCTGTAGCTTACCAGGCCGGCGCCGATGAGGATGAGGACTACGCCGATCCAGCGGGTGGTGGATACTTTCTCTCCCAAGAACCATACGGCGGCGAAGGTGGTGAAGACGAAGCTCAGCGCGGTCAACGGCCAGACAAAGCTGACGTCACCGCGTGACATCAGGAGCAGGAGGCAGCCAAAAAAGAGGGCTTCAAAGAATACGCCCAGCAGGATGTATTTATTGGTCACGCCCGCTTTGATCATCCGTACGATCTCGGAGGTGTTGAACCCTTTCATCTCACCCATCTCTGTAATGCCCTTTTTCAAGGACACCACGCCGACGGATTCAAAGAAAAGGCCGACGAGCAGAATGAGCAGCAGTTTCCACATGCTTAAAGGTCCTGATAACGGATGAGGCGAATGCCCTCGGCCTCCACCAACTGGCGGACGCGCGGGCTCGTGAGCGCTTCATACTCGTGTTTAAACTCGTCCAGCGAAGGATGGCAGTAAAGCTCCGAATTCCCTTCGGGCAGGCGGGCGAGCAGTTTCAGCACATACTCTTCATCTACCCGGCCGTTTTGCAAGAGGCCGAAAACTTGGTGGGTGTGACGGACGTCCTGTCGTTTCAATCCCGGCCTGGCGTTGGCCGAGAGGAGATTGAAGATGAGGGCGTGGCTGATGCGGTAAAACCATTGACTACCGGCGATGCTGGCATTCAGCCAAAAACGATCGCGCGTCACGCGCATCTGGCGGATGCCGAGGTCCATGGCGTGATGCCGCAGGATGCTGAAAATGGTGGGATGAAGGTGCATGTTCAGGTGACCATTCACATGATCCAATTTCAGTTTGGTGAGCGCGAACTTGTCGAACTGAGCGCGGATCTCATGGCGTAGCTGGGAGCGCAAACCGGTATTCAGGAAATAGCGGAAACCGGCACCGACGGGGTTGTTGCTGAACTGGTAGCGGTTATCGACGAGGCCGGGAATTTCCGTGGGTTTCAGCGAAGAACGCCCGCAGACGAGGGAGAGATGCAAGCCGATCCCAAGCGTGGGATTTTCATGGGCCAGTTGCACCGCTTCCTGACAGGCGCTGCCATTCACCATGAGACTGGCGGTGGTGAGGATGCCTTCTTTGTGGGCGCGGATGACCGCCGCATTGATGCTTGCAGAACGGCCAAAATCATCAGCGTTGACTATTAGCCGCCTGGTCTTCTTAGCGGATTCCATAACCCGGCACGGTGCCCCCCATGGTCATGCCCAACCAGGTGCGGAAAATAAGGGAGATTTTTTGCGGCTTGCTCAAGCGGATTTTCTTGGGCCCAAACACGTTGAACTCCACCGATTCCAGCTTTACCAGCAAACGCCCGTAAACCATGCCCATCAACTCCGCCGTCATCATGTTGCGCTTGTCCTCGGGCGGGAGGGTTTGGCGGGCCAGATCGTAAAAGCCGCAAGCTTGGGTGGCGATGGATTTCGCCAAGTCGCGGAATTTGGGCGTGTATTTGAACTCCAAGATCTCCGCTTCCGTCACACCATGTTTGCGCAGTTCCACCAAGGGCAGATAGATGCGGCCACGTTCGGCGTCATTCCGCACATCGCGCAGGATGTTCGTGTATTGCAGCGCCTTGCCGAGATGCACCGCGTAGTCCTTGCAGGCCGGATTTTTGTATTCGAAAATCTGGATGCTCAGCAAACCGACCACCGAGGCGACGTGATAGCAGTAGTTCTCCATGTCCGCCATGGTCTCATAGCGAAACGTTTCGAGATCCATCTCGCAACCGCGGATGAGGGAATCGAAGTGCTCGTAGGACAGGTGATACTTTTGGATGAAGGGCTGCAGTTCGCGGTTCACCACAAATTTGGGCTGACCACCGGCGCAAGCGGTGCGGATGTCCTCACGCCATTCGGCCAGTTGCCGACGGCGCGTCTCCACCGGCGCCGATTCCTCATCCGCCACGTCGTCCACCTCGCGGCAGAACGCATACAGGGCGGACATGGCGTAGCGCTTTTCCTCAGGGAGCAGAATGAAACCCGCAGTCAGGTTGGACTGGCTGCGTTGCGTGATGCCTTCGCTTACCTGGGCGCTTTGGACACTCACGAGGCGGCCTCCTTTCCGGAGGAACGTACGGGAGGCAAACCGCCGGCTTCGGCAAGAGTTGGTCCCCGTCTGCGTCCGGAAGGTGAGGTTTTCTCCACTTTGCTGAGATCTTTGGCCGGGCGCACCGGGTTATGGCGGCGCTGCTTGCGCCGGTAGTAAACGTAAAAGACGAACATCAAAACCACCATCACACCGACACCGACAGCGGGCACCATCATCGCGGTCTGATCGAACGTGGACGAGCCTTTGGACATTTTCTGTCCATCGATCTGGCTCTCTAGTTTGTCGCTTTTCATGGGTCAGCAGACCAGGAAGGCATCACTTGCTGCCAGCCTCAGACTCATCGGCGCCATCATCGCCCGCTTGGTCAAGACTGATGTTCAGCCGCTGCATGCGGTAACGTAGTGCGTGACGGCTCATCTTCAACTGTTCCGCAGAACGGGAAAGACTATAGCGGTTTTGCTCAATGGTGGTAAGTATGAGTTTTTTCTCGTAGTCGGCGAGTGCGTCATCGAGCGATTGGGCAATGGGCAGGCGGGGGCTTTCGCCCTTTTGAAGGCGGTTTTCCAGATGGAAATCGGGCAGGCTGGTGCCTTGGACCTCTGCGGTGCCTTCCAGGATGACTGCGCGCTCGATCACGTTCCGGAGTTCGCGGACATTGCCGGGCCAATGATGGGAGAGAAGCTGGTTTTCGGCGTGCTTGGACAGGCGCAGGACGTGCTTGCCCATGATTTGGTTGAAATGTTTCAGGAAGTGCTCGGCCAGCAAAAGAATGTCACGGCCACGTTCGCGCAAGGGGGTGGGGCGGAATTGAACGACGTTCAGGCGGTGATACAGGTCCTCGCGAAAGTGGCCGTCTTCGATGGCTTTGATGACATCACGATTCGTCGCGGCGATAAGGCGGACGTCCACCTTGTGCTCATCGTTTCCACCGACGCGGGTGAAAGTGCCATCCTCCAGGAAACGCAGGAGCTTGGCCTGGAGCGGGCGGCTCATATCGCCGATCTCATCCAGGAAAATAGTGCCACCATGGGCTTCTTCCACGCGGCCGATCTTC
>JAJNBN010000567.1 GCA_021156225.1 Verrucomicrobiota bacterium
CCGGCCGGTTCCGCAGCGGCTACTAAGGATTCCCCGGTCCCATTCTCGACCGACGTCCCGTTCCCCCTCCGGCTTACGGACCCTGATCCATACGCCCGATACACCCACATATCTGCAATGACTCCATAAGGATCGTCATCTCCCCACCAACGCAGGACATAACCACGCACGCATACACAATGCACCATCATGCTTGATGACTTGGGATTTTCCAGTGGCTGCCTGTCGCTCTGATCGAGCCCAACCACCGTTCACCCGTCCTTTACCGACAACGAGTTGTCAGCAAGAAAAACACTAACAAATCCCCGTCAATTTCCAAACAAAAAATCACCACAAAACCGCTCCCCAACGCAACAAATTGCACCCCAATAAATTACAACCGAAGATTTTTTCAAGGCAGGCCCGCTGTCCACACCGGGCCGCGCCAAAGCACCTGCTCATCCAAATGACCGCAGCCCAAAACAACGCCCATCGCCCCTCCCCGTAGCGCACTCATCCTGAGTGCGAGTTACGCGGCATCCTGCCGCGTTTCCCCTCCCCTTGGATCGCGGGACTGTCCCCCCGCAACACCGTCCCCAAACAAATTCATCCACCTTCCGCAAAAATTCTTCGCCACCAATTACCATTGCCTCCTTATCCCAAGCTGGCACACTCCAATCCACCCATGGCTAGCCCGAACTTTAGCGTATTTCATCGTTCGCAGCGCCCGCTGTCGCGCTCGTGGCCTTCGCGTCTTGCGCGCCACGGTTTACTCGCCCTCGCCCTCGGCTTTGCACCCCTCCTTGCCTCTGCCCAAATCAAGCCGGACGCCTCCCTCAAGCTCATCGAAAAATATTGCTACGAGTGCCATGGCGATGGGATGAGCAAAGGTAAAGTCGCTCTTGATGAGTTACTGAAAAAGGGCAAAGCCAGCGACCACGCCGGTGAATGGGAGAAGACCTGGACCATCGTCCGCCACGAATTCATGCCCCCGGCCGGTCAACCCGCTCCCACCGAGGCCGAACGCAAAGCCATCAACGACTGGATCGCCCGCGAGATGCTATCCGTCGATTTCAAGCAGCCCGATCCCGGTCGCGTGACCATGCGCCGCCTGAACCGGATGGAGTATGACTATTCAGTTCAGGATCTTTTCGGCCTGACCTTTTCCGTGGATGCCGTGCATGCCAGTGACAACCATGGCAACCAGCTCCAGCTCCGCGATCGCTTGCCCCCGGATGACACGGCTTTCGGATTTGATAACATCGGCGATTTCCAAACCATCTCCCCATCCCTCCTCGAGAAGTTTTTTGATATCGCGGAATATGTCGCCAGTCAGGTCGTCGTGACCGATGGCCCCAAAGCTCCTTCTCTCGATCTGACCAAACTGCCGGTAAAATCAGAAAAGGTCGCGGAACAAAAGCGTGTCATTCAGGTGCGGGAATTCGAAGTTCATCACGCGGGAACATATCATTTGGAAACGTCTTTCCTGCTGGGCGGCTGGCAGGAGTATGGTGGCGCTTACGAGTTCACTGCGCGGATTGATGATCAGGACCTGCTCCAGGAGCACATCGAGATCGGCGGTTCCAAGAACTTCAAGTATGCCAAGCCCGTCACCCTCAAGCCCGGCAAACATTCCCTGACCTTCACCACAACTCCCCGCAAAGCTGATTCGAAAGGAGTTACCCATTTTCTGGAACTGGCTCCAAAAACTCGGCTGGTGGGGCCGCTGGATGGCAATGTAAAAGAGTATCCGGAAGCTCACCGCCTTATCTTCTTCCAGGGCGATGCCCCAGCGGAACCCGTGAAACGTCAGGCCTATGCCCGCGCCATTCTGGAACGCCTCGCGAGCAAAGCGTTTCGTCGCCCAGTGGAACCAGAAACCCTCGATCGCCTGCAAGCCATCGCGCTGAGAAACCCGCATTTCGAGCAAGGCATTTCTCAGGCCATCACCGCCATCCTGACCTCGCCGAAATTCCTTTTCCGCGCCGAAACGCAGCCCCGTCCCGATGATCCGAAATCCGTTCATCCCCTGGATGAGCACGCCTTGGCTTCGCGCCTTTCGTATCTTCTTTGGTTAAGCCTGCCAGATGAGGAATTGACCCGTCACGCCCAAGCGGGAACGTTGCGCAAGAATCTTCGCGCTCAAGTGACGCGCATGCTCGCGGACCCGAAATCCAGCCGCTTCTTCGAGGACTATCCCGGCCAATGGCTGCGCACCCGCAACGTCTTGATGACCGCCATCTCGCGCGATGGCAAATTGAATCCAGTCCGCGCTTCGATGAAGAAAGAAACGGAGATGTTGTTTGAGCACATCGCCCGCAATGATCGCGACCTGATCGAGTTGATCACTGCGGACTACACGTTTCTGGACAACAAACTCGCGGAGTATTACGGCATCAAGGGAGTCGAAGGCGAAGAGTTCCAGAAAGTGACGCTCACCCCGGAAAGCAAACGCGGCGGCATCCTGACCCATGGCAGCTTCCTCGTCGCCAGCTCCAATCCAAATCGCACATCGCCGGTGAAACGAGGGACGTTCGTCCTTGAAAACCTCCTCGGCACACCACCACCGCCACCGCCTCCGGATATCCCGCCCTTGGATGACTCCGTGGAAGGTGCCGAGAAACCCAAAACCGTCCGTGAGCAGCTCGCCCTTCATCGCGAAAATAAATCGTGCGCCGCGTGCCACGCTCACTTCGATCCCATCGGCATAGTTTTGGAGAATTACGATGTCGTGGGCATCTGGCGTGACAAGGAAAACGGACAGGCTATCGAATCCAGCGAGAAAACCGTCAGCGGCGAAACTCTGACCAGCATTGAGGACATCCGCAAATTGTTCGCCGGGCGTAAGGAAAAATTCTATCGCGGCGCCACGGAAAGACTCCTCACGTACGCCCTCGGACGCGGCCTGGAGCCGTCCGACGCGATCACGATCGACAACATCGCGTCCCAATTGGCCGCCGACCACGGCAAGTTCTCCACCCTGCTCATGGGCGTGATTGAAAGCCCCGCTTTCCAAAACCGGCGCGGTGACAGCGGCCTGGCCAAAACCGTGCCTAAGATCGCACTGCCCACCACACCGCCACCGGAAAAGCGGGATCCGCAACGCCGCAACCAAGCGGGCCCCAAAGCTGCCCCTGCTCCTGAAGCCGCACCCAAACCTCCAGCGCAACCATGATGAACCACAAAACTTCAAGCCGTCGTTCCTTTTTGCGCG
>JAJNBN010000568.1 GCA_021156225.1 Verrucomicrobiota bacterium
TGATGTGGTGGTGCAACCGGTGAGCACGTGTTACGTGCCGGATATCCGGAAAGTTTATAACGAAGTGGCTCGGGTCACCAAACCCGGCGGCATGTACATGAGCAAGCACAAGCAGCCGCTGAACTTACAAGCAACGCTCAAGCCGACACCCTACGGATACGTGATACAGGAAGAATACTATCGCCAAGGACCTTTGCCGGAAACCGCACCCAGCGTGCATCGTGAGGCGGGCACTATGGAGTTCGTGCATCGCTGGGGCGACATGCTGGGCGGATTGTGCAAAGCGGGGTTCATCATCGAGGAGGTGATGGAGCCGCGTTACACCGAGAAGGATGCGCCACACGGCAGCTTCGGTCATCGGTCGGCTTTCATTCCGCCGTATATCGAACTGAAGGCGCGGCGCTTGGAAACGAAGATAGAGAGTGGCCCGAAGCTTTGGACTCCGCAGATGGGTTAAACCCCAACCGACTTGAGGCGCGTCAATTTATCCGTGGATCGCGGACAAATGGGTTGGTCGGCTGATTCGGTGCTTGCGGCACGATGATCACTGGCGGGGGCGTTATCACTTGCTGGATGAAATATTCCGGATAGAAGGGTCGCAAAGCTTCTTGCACAGCAGCGTCCGCAGCACGCATGGACGCTTCCGCTTTCAGGCGTTCCGTTTCCGCTGCCTGCAGTTTCAATTGCTCTTCTGCCTGCCCCTTCCGGCGCTCCTCGGCCACTTTGGCAAATTCCACCGCCAGCCTCGCGCGCTGTTCTGCCGCCTGTTTGTCCGCTTCCGCACGGGCGGCCAGTTGCGCCCGATGTTTTTGCGCGGCGATTTGCGCCTGCCGATCAATCTCCTGTTGGGCAGCCAAGGCGGCTTCACGATTCAACCCCAAATGCAAAAGGACACCGGGATGCAATTCATCCACATCATAGGCCACTGGTTGCCCGGAACCGGCCCGGAATACAAAGCGTCGCCCAAACTGCATCCGAAATTCGGCGTCTGTGGCGAGGGTGTTCCCGCCCTTGCCAGTCAACTTGGGAAATGTATAAACACGCTGCTCTTTACCGGTGGTACTTTGGCTGATCGCCACCTTCGGCAGCGGAACCTCGGCTTTGAGCTGGGTTAAGTCCGCGACTTTTTTGGTCTCCATAGCCTGCGCTTCCGCTTCCAACTGGCGCTTGGCCTCATAAGCCTTCACCTTGAGTTTCGCAGTTGTGAGGTCGTTGGTCGCGAGGGCCAATTGTTCCTGTAAGCGGGTCATCTGCTCCGTCACTGATTTCTGCGCTGTTTGAGCCTGGGCCTGTTGCAATTGCTGCATGGCGATCCGATCTTCCCACTTGGCCCGCTCAGATTGCCAGGCTGACTGGAGTTTCTGCTGGCGCTGCAACAAAAACCCCATTCCGGCAACCAGCAGAAGGGCGATGACAATGATCAGTTTATTGGCCATGAGATAACGTAAGCGGCTGATGCGAAATGTTCATCGTAAGCCGCTAGGTCAATTTCTCCTCGTGAAGCAGGACTGTCAATCCACAGAAAGCGAGTCAGGCGCGTTCCCAATGTCCATCGTCGTAATGGACAACCACCTGAACTCCGGAGAGATAATAGCGGATGCAGAATAGCAAGGCGCTCGTTCGGTTGGGAAAGGTCATCGCCTCGGATTCTTCGGGAACCCACGTTCCCAAACCACCCAAGAACTGATCGGTGATTTCCTGACGGACGAGTATTTTCACAACTTATGTCATCCGACTTTTAAAGAAGTGCCCCCGGCGCGGCGGGCGCCGCTACCGGGGGCTATCGCCAAGGAGACACACTTCTGAGTATAGCCTAAAGCATGCCAACTTCAAAAATTACGACACGTCCCGGCCGTCTTGGTCCTTCTCCACCCTCCACAGGCAAACCATCCGTCATTTGAAACTCATCGCGATCGTGCGCAAGCTCAGCAGGATGATCAAAATCCCCACCCCGATCATCAGTTTTTTGGCGGGGATATGTTTCACCATGTAGGCGGCAAAAGGCGCAGCAATTACCCCGCCAATGATCAATCCCACCACCACCTCCCAATGCTTGATCTTCAGGAACGCGAAAAACGTGGCTGCCTGGGCAACAGTGACAAAAAACTCGGCCGTATTCACCGAACCGATGGCGGTTCGCGGCTCACGGCCACCGGCCAGCAACGTAGAAGTCACGATCGGCCCCCAGCCACCACCACCGATGGCGTCCATAAATGCGCCAAAGAATCCCAAAGCTGAGACATGATGGTGTTTCTCTTCTTTGTGTACGGGACGGTTGAAAGCCTTCTTGATGATGACAATCCCCATGATGAGCAGGTAGGCGGAGATGAAGGGCTTAATCATGTCGCCATCCAGATTGGTCAGAATATACGCGCCCAAGATGCCGCCCAATACGCCGGGGAACACCAACCGGTAGAAGAGCTTCTTGTCCACGTTCCCCAGCTTGATATGCGCCGCCCCGGAAATGCCCGTAGTGAAGACCTCCGCCGTCTTGACGCTGGCCGACGCGATGGCCGGAGCGATGCCGATACTCAGGAGAAAGGTATTGCAACTGACGCCGTAGGCCATGCCTAGGGCGCCATCAATCATCTGCGCGATCAAGCCGACCAGCGCGCATGTGAGAAGTGTCTGCACTCGTAATACTGTTGGTTGAGGCCGGAGAAGCTATGTCAGTGGGTCTATCTACCACAACGGCAAATCTCGCCCGGCGGGTGATTTTCTGGTTACAGGTTGGCTCCGTAGGCGATGAAGCGGCGATATTCCGCCAGGACGGACAACAGGGCGGCGAGCAAGGCGTTCTCCTGAAGATACTGGGGAGCGGTATGTGGTGTCTCCAAGATCAGTTCAAAGGGTTTGGGCCGCTGGCTGGGCGGGGCGCTCAGGATGCCCCGATAGCCGTCCTTGATGATGCCAGCGCGGGCGCGGAAACCGTCGATGACCTGGTCGGTGTTGCGCGGCAGATAGGCCTCGGCCGCCTGCAGGGCTGGTGCCAGCAAATGCTTCGTCAAGGTGGCGCCCCCGGCGAAACCATAAAGTCCGTGGCTGGTGTCATCCGAGTGCAGGGAGATCAAGCCGTGGAAATTGCGCGTGCGCAGTTCGTTCTCCAGAAAGCCCACTTCCGGTTCGGAGCTTTGTTGCCAGAACTCACGGTTCAGATCCTTGCCGTTGCGAGATGCCCGTAGCCTTGGGCCAGTTGTGGATTCTGCTCCAGGAGTTGGAGCAGTTTCACGACAGCATAGCTGCCCGCCGGTTCATCGCCGTGGATGCCGGCAAAGATACCGATGCGGATGGGGGCATCGCCGCCCTGCGGACCGAGGTGCAGGTAGCGCGGCAGCACAGACGAAATAGCGGGCTGCCCGGTGAGCTGCGGATCGTTCAAGTCCAGCAGGCTGGAGGAGTTCTTGGTCAACTCATCCAAAGGAGCCATCAGCTTGGCCAGCGAACGGCTCGCGGGCGGGCAAGACATGAGGGACTTGGCGGGTGCAAAGCTTTGATTCAAGGCGGGGTCCCCGCTTGTTACACGATTTGTTTGCCGAACTGTTTTCATGTCGCGACCAATAAAACGGTTAATCTACACCAAGTCAATAGAGTTATTTATTTAGTCTCAACATGTTGATATTAAGACTCATGCGTACTGAATTAAACTTAACTTGATAAACTCTATCGAGTTTTGTTTAGTCTGGAGTATGAAACTGTCGCTGCGCGGCGAGTATGCCCTCCGGGCCTTGGTGGTCCTCGGGCTGAACTACGGGGAGGAGGTCCTCCCCATCCAAGTCATCTCCGAGCGGCAGAACATCCCCAAGCGTTTCCTCGAGCAAATCCTCAATGATTTGAAGACGCTCGGCATCGTGGAGAGCAAGCGCGGCGTGTCGGGCGGCTACCGGTTACGCCTACCCCCAGAAGAAGTCACTTTGGCCGCTGTCATCCGTCATCTGGAAGGGCCCTTGGCTCCCGTCGGCTGCGTGAGCGAGAAATTCTACACGCCTTGCACCTGTCCGGATGAGAGCAAATGCGGCATCCGCAGCATCATGAAAGAGGTGCGTGAGGCCATCGTGAAGATCTTGGAACAGGTGACCGTGGCACAGCTATGTGACCGGGTGAAGCATCTCCAAGGGACAAACCAAGCGGTGTCGGATTACATCATTTAGGGGCTTCTTCCGTGGGTATCAGCGACACTGTATCAGTTTTGGATTCCATTTCCGCCAAGTCCCCGGTACTCTCACGTTTACCCTGAACGGCAGCAACGGCCCAAGGGCTTATTTCAAATGAAAGCGAAGAAATCGGTGTCGTCGAACCGGAAGGGCATTCTGGCGGGCGGCAATTGGATCATTGACCAGGTCAAACTCATTGACGTTTTCCCC
>JAJNBN010000569.1 GCA_021156225.1 Verrucomicrobiota bacterium
GCCTCTCAATTTTCCATTTTGGTTTGGATTCAATCCAATCATAGAGGTTTCTTTTCCACTCAGGCTCGGTCGCATAGAAGGATTTCTTGATTTGCGGGATGGCGCGTTCTCCTAGTGTGAAAACGGCATGTTCTGCAACTTTCATCTCATCTTCCCACAGGTTGTTGAGCTCCAAAAGCCATTCGCTGGTGCGGCGGCCGTGGTAGCGGGGGTCAACGTGTTCGAGGTGGAGCCACCAGATGAGGGTAAGGAGCAGCGCGGCCAAGATGGCGGGGCGTATCAATGGGCGGCTCCTTTTCATGTCGCTTCAGTGATGGCGGGAACGGGGAAAGGTGGCAAGGAGGTTTTTGACAGGATTTACAGGATGAACAGGATTAGCAAAGGGATGTAGTGTGGAAATCAATCCAAGCGCTTCCGCCGCTGTCTCAGCCAGCGGGGATGACGTTTGCCGTGCAGGATGGCGAAGATGATTATCTCTTCGTTCCGGACCGCATAGAAAACACCGTAGGACGTGAAACGAGGGACAGGCGCACGGCGGACATCGGAAAATCGGAGGGCGTAAATGAGGGGTTGCTGAGGCAGGCTTAACACAATCTCAGTAACGCAATCAAGAAAGGTATCGCCCAGTCCGGGCAACTGCTCGTCATACCAGCGGGCGGCCGCGAGCATGTCTTCCTCAGCGTGAGGAGTGGTCCTGACGGCGTAGCTCATGCAGGCGTTCCCGGACACGTTCCACAGTTCCTTCCCAAGGTTGAAGCAATTCCGGGTGTTCTTTTATCTCGGTGAGGCGTTGCTCCAAAATGGCTTGAACCTCGGGACTGATCTCGTCCTCGGCTTGAGGGTCGAGGATGTCGTTCTCATGCTCGTAGAACCAATGGGCGAAGCGACGGCGTTCTTCACGCGGCAGCTTCAGGACGGCCTGTTCCAGTTGTTCCAAGCTCATGGAGGAAATTTAGCCCGCAACGGGTATTTTGCGAACAAAATATAAATGATCAAACCGCCACACAGCCGAGCAATACTTTCAGGACTTGGGCGGGATCGCAGCCATAGGTGCCGGAGGCCCAAGCGGCGTTGGCTTCTACGACGGCCCAGCCGTGTTCTTTTATGTGGCCGACATCGACGACTACCGCCGTGGGTAGTTCGACGGAGGCGTCTTGCAGGACTGAATCGCAGAATTGACGCGCAGCTGCCTCTTCTTCAGGTGGAGAAGACCAGATACCTTCAGCGTCTTTCGCCAAGCTCTCGTGGCGCCAATAGGCGGAGGCGGTGAGAATCTGGCGGTTCAGGATGAAGCAGCGGTATTCCACGGTCCACGCGACCACATCTTGGACGAGCACAGGCACGTCTTCCGGCAAGAGGCCGATGGCGGGCAATTCGCCGCCGTGGTCATAGACGCGCGCGGGGAAGCATTTTTCATCGGCTGGTTTCAGGAAGCAGCGATGGGTGATGGTGCGGGCTTCTGCCAAAGTCGTTAGGCGGACATCACGGCCACGATATTTCAGCGGCAAATTGGGGAGCCAATCGATCGATGGGTCCAACAGGCGGAAGTCCAAGGTGGAGGAGACGTGTTTGCCGAAGAGCGGTTCGCCATAGACGGCTACGTCCGTGGGTGAGATTGCAGGAACCTTCCAAGAGTGGATTCGTTCTATCTTCCATCCTTCGGAGATGCAGGCGCGCCAGAGTTTTTGCGTATCATCCGTCTGACGGGCGGATAGGAGTAAGGTCGGCACAACGGCACGGGTGTAAGGTGAAACGGGAAGGAATTCAATGTTTGAAAAGGGCCAGCAGTTAAGCAGCAGGAAACCGAATCTAAATATCAGCGTCACGGGCTTGCTCACCCCTCACCCCTGCCCTCTCCCATTGAGGCTAAGCATTACCCATAAGTTTTAAGGCCTGATTAAAACCAGTGACGTAGTCGTTGAGGCGCAGGAGGCCCGCCCAGATCGTCATAGGACCAGGTTCACCGTCGCCTTTGCGGCCCAAGAAGCCGCCCCATTGGGCGATGGCACGGACGGCTTCGTGAAGGGTCAAGGTCTGGGGCTGGCGGTGGACCAGTTTTTTGGTCAGCGCACCGATCACCCGCACCTCATCTTCGGCCAGCAGCTCGGTCGCCGGGATATCCGGCGTTTGCCGCGCCAGCCACGTCAGTTCCATGACGCGCCAGGCAATGATCATGTCGATGGCCAGGACGTTCTGCAACCGCCGCATCTCTTCGAGCTGCCGGCTTTCGGTCTGGCACCCGCTCTTGAGCACGCGATGGAACTCCTCAATGCGCCAGCGCAACCGATACCACTGCACTTTCTCGACGGCGGCACTAAGATCGGTCACCGGCAGATTGGTCACCAGCCGCCAGCACAGTGCCTTGGCCGCCGCCACGCCAGTTTGCCGGGCTTCAATGATCCAGACTTTGAGCCCGTCAGGCTGACCTTGGGGGGCCGCCAGCTGCGCTTCCCCAAAGCGCAACTCCATCCGCGCGCGGTAACTGGCCATCCCGGGCTGGCGCGGCACCGTGATCTCCAGTTCTCCGGCCACTGGCTGTTGGCCCACCAGTTCCCAGAGCCGGAACTGGTCTTGGGCCAGCCGCCGGTCATGCCGGCTGCGCACCAGCACGCCCACGCCGGGACTCTGGGCCGCCCGCACGAACAGCGCGTAAATGTCACCTTCACGGTCGGCGATATTGACCACCCGGGCTTGCGGCAATGCCCGGGCCACCTCGGCACTCTGCGCGAAACTCTTGAGCCAGCGGTAGCTCTCCTTGCTTTCAATGGGTCTTTGCTTGCGTTGCGCCGCCACGCCCACCTGTGCCGGATCGCGCGCCCACATCTGCGCCTGTGCGATGCCCAACACCAGGCCCGCCCCGTTCAAACACAAGGTCGTATGCAGCCACATGCCCAAGGCCGCATCTTGCCGGCCACCCAGCCGGCCCAGCCCCGAACTGCGCTCCTGACACGCGTACTGCAACCCGGTCGTGTCCTGCACCATCAGCACCAGCCGTTCCGGCGCCATCCGGTCCAAGGTCGCCGCCCCATGGCCAGCCAAAATCTCCTCGGCCGAGACGGCTGGATGAGCAAAGAAACGGTAGGCTCCTTTGGTGCGGGCCCAAGCCCCGCTGGCTTTGGGTATGCTCGCCTCCGGATGGTCGCTCAAGTCCTGCGCGATCTGCGCCACCCGTTCCTTCGCCACCAAGGTTTTTTGCATCCCTCCAAAACGACATGCTCTGGATCCAGTACAAGCAAATACTTTGGACCTCCACCACTTATGGGTAATGACCAGCCTCCGAAGAGGAGGGGTTGATGAGTCGGCGGAAAGGTGATGAGGTCACTGTGAGATGGGGGCCATCATTTTGCGGTTCATGAGGAGGATGGAGCGGTTGTTCTCCTGGGCCTTGGTGCGGAACTCCTGGAACTTCTTGAGTTCTTCGGCATCGAGGAAAGTGGTGGCGCGATTGCCGGTGCGTTCGTAGATGCCATCGAGGAGTTTCAGGCTCATGTCGGCTTGTTGCTCGGAGGCGATGTTGCGGAAGTTGAGCATGGGGACGGTTTGATAGTCAGCGGGCAGGCCGGCGCTCGCGAGGCCGGACTGGGTTTCCTCCTTGAGGAGGGCGAGGAGCTGTTGTTTCTTGGCGGTCTTGGTTTCTTTGTCGCCGGTCATGAGGCCCTCGAATTGTTGGGCGCTCAGGGTGGTGAGGAGGTTTTGGGAATACTCGCGATAATGGGTCAGACCCTCTTCGCCGACGAGGGCGCGCAAGTGATTCTCCAGGCCGGTTTCCTGGGCGGTGAACAACTTGTCGATCTCGGCGCGGGATTTGTTGTCCTGCAGGGCTTGGGTGATGATGTCGATGCCGTC
>JAJNBN010000570.1 GCA_021156225.1 Verrucomicrobiota bacterium
CGGCCCCACACAGAATAGCAACGTGCACGTGATGAACCCTTCCGATACCGGCTGTTTCTCTCCGCTCTGCGCCTTGGTGAATCGCTCGCTCGCATACTCGCCCAGCTTTCCCAACCGCCTCTGAATCCCCAGCACCAACCCGATGATGTTCCCCAGGATCAGCGAGAGAAACATGATGCCCACCTGCTTCGCGATCTGACCAGCCGTTCCGTTCAAGCCCGACCAGATCATGTGCGCCGCCGAGACAAACGTGAAGATCACCAGCACTGCCTTGATGTTATTCTGCGCGTCCTTGCTCAACTGGTTCTTGGCCATCAACCCGATAAGGCCACCCAGCAGAATCGCCGCCGCATTGATAGCTGTCCCCAATCCGATCATAAATTAACGTTGGCTCACTCAATCACCCTCGCACACCGATTCCAAGCCAATCTCACGAGCAGAGGGATCGTCGTTCCAACAAAAAAGAAGCGAATGCGGTACTAGAAATCTCCGCATTCGCCCAAATCGCCCGCTCTGCCCGGCTCACCTACTTCGCCGGTTCCGCGTTCCACACCTTGATATCGTCAAAGAGTCCGTCTTTTCCGCCCACTCCCAGTTCGATCTTCGACTTCGTCACATGACCGATACCGGGTGACTTCAGGTACGCCATCGGCTTGCCGTCGATCAGCACGCGCATCTCATCGCCCACCGTCTCCACCGTCATCGTGTACCACTTGTTCTGCTCGATCTTGGCCGGATACGTCACCTGCTTGCCCTTCATCAGCTTGGCCACTTCATCCTTCTTCGTCGGATCTTCCTTCAGCTTCTTGATGATCAGGTTCTGGCTGCCCTCACGCTCATCCATGATGGTGACACCATTCGTGCGGACAATGGCCCGGCACAGATGCCCGTAATGCGCCTCGGTGTATTTACGATCATCGAACTCCACATCCATGGACGTAGCGCCCGCCAGATTGATGCGCACTTCGATCACGCTGTCTTTCGTCGGAATTTCCAATCCATAAACCGCCGCATGTGCGGTGATCTCTTTCTTGCCTTCCGATGCCGGGATCGTCTTGTCACGCGTCTGCGTGCCTTTCAGCACCCCATTCTCGAACTTGAACGTATCCACCACGCGATGCCAGGGCTTCGCCGGCGGATTGCTCTCCATGTTATCCGAGAAAAGCAGTTCCTTCTTCTTCGCCAGGGGCGAGGCCGGAATCGGCGGCAAATCCGCTGCCCAAGCAGCCGTGGTGATCAACGAGCAAACCGCCAAAACAATACGTGCGTTCATAAATTTGATTACCCGCAGATGGTTAACCTCATCAGGGTCGTTGGCAAGACACCTATTTTCCCGCATCCGTGTTCCCCACAGACTTCACCACTTCCTCAAACACCTTTGTATCCATCTCCACCAAATTGCTTCTCTCCGGGAAACGCCCTTCCTTTACATCCGCGATATACTCCTTAAATGCCGCGATGCGCTCCTGCTGCAAACGGCGATGCTCCGCCACAAAATTCCGATACGCCTTGGCATGACGCGGCAGGCGCTCATCGTAATCACCCAAAATGTCATCACTAAAAAGGAACTGCGTATCGCAACCATCCCCCGAGCCCAGCGACATCAGAATGAGTTTGGTCTGCTTGCTGAGCCAACTCGCGAGATTATGCGGTACCAATTCCAACTCCGCCGCATAAGCGCCTGCGCTCTCCAACTCCTTCATGCGGCGATAAAGCTCCTTCGCCTCATCCACCGTCTTGCCGATGGCACGGTAATTCGTCCACGTCACGTGCCGCGGCACCATGCCCAAATGGCCAACGACTGGAATTCCCTCACGTGCCATTCCCTCGATAATAAAAGGGCTGGCCGAGCAATAAACCGAACTCGCACCCGCCTCCAACGCCCGGAACCCAATACGAATCGCCTCTTCCTGCGAAGCCATGCCATGCGGTGTGGCACAAGAAAGAAAGCTGTTCGGCGCTGCCGCCACCAGCTTCGGCAAGCGCGACTGTGATTCGGGCGAATCAAAACTGCAGCTCATCACATCCACTCCCGCCTGCTCCGCCGCCGTCGCTTCCTCCGGTGACTTCACATGGATATGCGTGAGGACACGTTTGCCCTTGAGCTGTTGCAGATCGTAAACGGTGTATTTCTTGCGTGGACGGAGCATCCCGCAAGGCTATGCCAACGTGCCGCCGAACTCAACGTCGATTCAGTAACAAAGCCCTGAGCCTGAACGCACCGGTTGCCACCCATTCACATCAAAGCCATATTGTTCGGAACGCAAAATTGGGACCTCGTAAAAAAATTGCGATCGCTGTCCTGAAGCATCCGCTCCGTTCGTCGTAATATTGAAAGACAAGAACATCACCACGAAATTATGACTGCCAACAAAACCAACACGATCCGCCTTCACCGGGTGCTCCGCTCAACGCCAGAACGCGTTTACCGCGCTTTCCTGGATGCGGACGCGAAAGCCAAATGGCTGCCACCCAATGGATTCACCGGCAAGGTGCACCACTGCGACGCAAAAGTCGGCGGCACGTACAAGATGTCCTTCACCAATTTCACCACCGGCAGCAGCCATTCCTTCGGCGGAACCTATGTGGAATTGAAACCCCACGAACTCATCCGCTACACGGACCGGTTCGACGATCCAAACCTGCCCGGTGAGATGCACGTGACCGTCATCTTGAAGCAAGTCTCTTGCGGCACCGAACTGAATATCACCCAGGAAGGAGTCCCGGCGGTGATTCCTGCCGAGGCCTGCTACATGGGCTGGCAGGAATCGCTCATCCTCCTGGCCAAACTGGTCGAGGCCGAAATCCCCGATCAAGAGTGAGAACGTTTCAGGTTGAGCGTGAGACGCGACTCGTTCGCTCTCGCGCTCAACTTTTCGGCCGCGAGCCCGTTTCCCAGACTCCCCCGCAACCAATCCCTAAACCTTGATCCGTCCCTCATCCAAATCGATGAACTCAAACATCGTCAGCACCGCCCCTGCAGGCAGACCGATCTCCGCCAGTCGTTCATTGAGCCTTTGCGTACCCGCATCGCGCCAGCCGCGCTTGCTCATGAACGCATTCCAGATCTCGATCTCTTCCTCCGTCGGTTTGCGTCCGTTCTTTAACACCCATTCCAAGACCGATTCATCACTTCCACCTTTCAACGCCTCAGCCTCCACCT
>JAJNBN010000045.1 GCA_021156225.1 Verrucomicrobiota bacterium
GCTCATGATGCGTAGAGCAAAACACGGTCATTTTTTAGGTGGAACTCCGGGCAGGATGCGAACGGTCAAATCCTTTGTCGCGATAACGACCTGTTCGGTGCCCCTGAACAGTACTGGAATTGGGTTGTCTGGCGATCCGGGACGCACCACCACGACGAGATAAACGTCACCGTATTCGGTTTTGCGGAGGAATTCGTGTTGAACAGTAACGCTATTCTCAAACTTATGACCGGAACTGAATTTAGGTTCCGATTGCGGCGATGTTGGAATGGCGAAATTGCGCGAGAGTTCGGTCGTCACTTTGGCTCCGTTTGACTCTGTGACCAAGGTTGCTCTTGGGAAAGCAAAGTAACGGTCAGTGTCAATCTCCGCACCTATACTGGGCTGCACTCCCAAGCCGAGAATCACAACGATGAGGATGAGATTTGTGAGGCTTTGAAGTAGTGGCTGGTTAGTATTCATTTTGGTGGGTGTATTCTTGACCTCATAACTTTTTGACCTGCTTGTTTCGGACGGCGTACAGTTTAATCCCCTTGGCATCCCCCGCGAGTCGTAGAGCTGTCTGGCGTTGTTGCTCCTCAGTCGAAGATCTTTGCGGATATTCTCCTTCGTCGCGCCTAGCCATACAGCCCTTGGCCTCACTGCGCGACCCTTCCTTATTTATGAAACCGCTTCTAAGCATTTGTTAATCTCCATTTTAGGTAAGCGGCTATGATGATGGCGAGCAAGTGCACGCCGAGCAAGGCACGAGCAAGAGGCTTTTTATGCCGCCAGCCAGATTCCAGCGCCAGCACCACACCATAGAGTGGGAATTGACCGAAGGCGTACAACAGTCCTACATCGCCACCACCTACGAGGCAGTGCCAAATCGGCCAGAACGGAATAACCGCATACATGAAGGCGTCGATAAAGGGCTTTTCACCGACACCGCCGGGAACCATGCATAGGAGCAAGACGACCAGCGTGCTGCCAGCTACATACCATCCTATATTACGAGGGTTCATGAGCGGGTGCGTTTAACAGACATCAGGCTGTGGGGATTTCATTCTGAACAAAGTCTTTCCACCGTCTGACGGCCTCTCCCAGATCGGATAGTGGTAAGACGCATTTGAGGTCTGGAAGGTAATCGTGCTCAATGTGGGCTTGGGCGTGGATCAGGGTCAGTACGCAAACGTTGCCACAGCGCTCCCAGCGATCCTGTGAACGGGAGGCGACTGCAGCAATGTGGTGTAACACTTCATCACACCCAGTCACCGAACCTTGCAGGTCCGACTCCAAGAATTCAGACAAGGGGAGCAGATGCGGGGCGACCCGGGCACGCCGCCGTCCGTCCTCATCGCGCTCAAGGTTTAGTTCGAGTGGTATGGTGGGCTAGGGTGTATGTTGGCCCTCGGGATGGGCGGGAGAGAAAAGGTGGCTTTTGGGATGGACGCTTTTTCACTCATGAAATTCCCGGTGCGACTACGGGGCCGAGATGCGTTTGCCGAGTGTTTGCGCGTCTGGGCGCGGGACGTTGAACAGTTTGGCTGTGAAGTCATGGCGGTATTCGTCATCACCAGCGTAAACGAGTGCGATCTTGCCTTCCCAGTGGATGTCGAACCGGTCGCTGGTGCCGCAGCGGGTGAATTTGATGCGGTGGCCGGCGACAGAGTCGTGCCCGAGAAGATAGGTGTGGAAAGCCAAAGCTTCCAAGTCAGCCTCTGGATCAATCGGCAGCGGATCGACTACGGCCTCATAGCCATCCAGAAACTCGGTTGAGTATTCGTCAACGGGACACACAGGGAAACCGCCATCATGCCATTCGGTGCTGGAAATTGTGCAGTTGTGGTAGTTGTCCCACACGATGGGCGATTCCCAATCGGAGGTGGAATCCTTACCGTCGTCTGCAACCTTCCGCTCGGCGTCATAGTCGGCAGTTTTAAGATGAAGAAAAAACCAGACGATCCCCTCTCTGATCTCGGCAAACCACACGAAGACTTTGAGGGGATGCCCTTCGGGCCAGGGGTTTCCAATGAACCAAATACGATTGTGGTTTTGCATGGTAGTCCCGCCCGTGAGGGGCAAGGGTGGGAAAATCCTTTAAGATTTGATGGCAGGCATAGAACCGGAAAAGCTCAGGTCGGGAAAACTGCTGTGATGGAGCCGCACGGTCAAGCGGGGAAGGGCGTGGATGGATACACGTGGTGGCATGTGATGCTAGCTTTCTTCCGGCGTCCAGTGGCGGATTACGAGGGGGCCTTCGCAGACATCGGCACCCGAATGCTGATCCAAGTGGATATGTGAGCCGCGCTGGCCACGCTCCGCCAACTCAAGGCATTGGAGTGCGATCCAGATGAGGCCGTTGCGGTTGCCGCCGAGTATCATCTCGTGCTCGGTGCGACGCACTTCGACATACTGGTCTGCTGTGAACTTGGATGACTCAGCTTGCGCTGCTGAGGTCAGAATCTGAATCGCATCGGTGAGTGTGGGCATAGTTTGATACGGGAACGGACGCCCAACACATGGTTGGACATCATTGGTCTAACGCTTCTTTGGATGCATTGTGCCATAGGTATGTAACTCGACTTCTTCGGTGAGGGTTCCTTTCTTTTTGAAGATGTCGAGAATGGCCATGTGAGTTAATGCCTAACCGATGTTAGACCGCCGATCAGGGGTAAGCCCGGCGGTTGTAATGGTTGGGAACTTCATCTTGGTGGAGGGAATTTAATTGGGTGCGAGGCGCCCACACTCCACGAAAGAATCTTCGTTTGTAATTTATTGTGGTTCAATTTGTTGCCTTGATAAGTGGTTGGGCGGTGATTTTTTGTTTGAAAATTGACGGGAGTTTGGTAGCTTGAAAAGTGCTGGCAGCTCGCTGCTGGTAAAGGACGGGTGAACGGTGGTTGTGCTCTTTCGGAGCGGTAGACAGCCACTGGGAAATCCCAAGTCATCAACACATGATGGTGCATTGTGTACTTTAATACGCGTGCAAGGTTGTGTGCCTGCGTTGGCGGGGAGGTGACGGTCCTTATGGAGCCATCAGGGTCGAAGTTCGGCTTCCTAATTGGGAGCCTTGGGTTTCGGCGGTGGTGGGTCGTGGTTATTACGGTGCCTTGACGGAAAGAGTCAGGGCATCGCGGCAACGATGCCCCACCATTTATAGTAGGATCTGTGAGTGGGTCGGGTGTTTGGGTCAGGGCCCGTAAGCTGGAGGGCGAACTGGACGTCGGTGGGCGTAGGATTTTACGATTCCCACCGGGGAATCCATAGTAGTCACTGTGGAACCAGCCTGGTCAGGGACAAGCACTGAATCTGAACTCCCAATCGTAAGGAGGGAGGAAACGACACTTCACAGGGGTCGGGTGGTTTCATTGCTCTTTGACATAGTTCCTAGAGACGATCTGAAAAGATGTCTTAAGGCGGTCTGCTGGTGCAAACCGGCTGGGGCGTTGGCCGAAGTTCGGCCTCCCAGTGGCTCGGTCACGTATCTCTATTTGATATGCTCCCTCGCCACGCCTAGCCCCATCCGGTTTGTCCTGCGCAGCCGACCTCAATCCATCTTTCCAGATAGTCTCCCTTCGTGGTAATGACGGAGGTTTTGAAGTGGCTGGCGGGGGTCGGATTCGGGAGGTGTGGACTGATAGCTAAAGTACCGCAGGACAGGATGCTATCGCGGAGTGACACACGGAACGGACGAGACGGGAAGGCGGCTTCGGGGAATGATGAATATGAGTTATGAAGGGGAATGTTGGAAGGCGGAACTCTTGCGGGGGGACGGTATTGCTGCCAACATGTTGGCAATGAGTTCGCAGTTGCCTTGTATTGCGGTGACGATGGGTGACCCGGCGGGTGTCGGGCCGGAGATTTGTTTGCGCTTGTTGGCGGAGGCGTCGATGGCGGAGGTTTGTGTGCCGGTCGTTTTCGGTGATGCGGAGGTGTTGCGGCGGGTGGCGAAGGTGACGGGGTTGCCTTTTGATGCGCCGGTTATTCAAGTGGCGGATTGGGCGGAGGCTTCCAAGCGAGTTAGCGTTCCTTCGGTGCTGGATTTGCGGCAAATGAAGGCGGAGGAAGTTGTTCCCGGTAAACTGTCGGCGGTATGTGGGGAGGCGGCTTATCAGTATGTGAGCCGAGCGATCGATGCGGCGCTGGCGTGTCAGGTGCAAGGGGTGGCGACGGCACCGCTGAACAAGGAGGCGATGCATCTGGCGGGGCACAAGTATCCGGGGCACACGGAGATCTTCGCGGAGCGGATGGGCGCGGAGCGGTCCTGCATGATGCAGTATTCGGAGGAGATCACGTGCAGTTTCGTGACGGTGCATTGCGGGTATCATGAGGTGCCGAAGCTGATCACGACGGCGCGCATCCTGGAGGTCATTGAATTGACGGCGAGTGCGTTGCGGCGGATTCGTGGGCGGGAGCCGAAGTTGCTGGTGTGTGGATTGAATCCGCATGCGGGTGAGAATGGGTTGTTCGGGGATCGTGAGGAGGAGCGGTTCATTGTGCCGGCGATTGAGTTGGCGCGAGCGAAGGGGATCGATCTCACGGGGCCAGTGCCGCCGGATACGGCGTTTACTCCAGCGCGGCGGAGGGAGTTTGATGCGGTGGTGTGTATGTATCATGACCAGGGGCATATCCCGGTGAAGATGATCGCGTTTGAATCCGCAGTGAACACGACGCTGGGCTTGCCGGTGGTGCGGACGAGTGTGGATCATGGGACGGCGTTTGACATCGCGTGGCAGGGGAAGGCGAGTCCAAGCAGCCTCTACTCGGCGGTGCGCCTGGCAGCCAAGCTCGCTAAGGAACGCCCGCACGTATGATCGTCGTGCTGGCGGATGACCTGACTGGCGCGGCTGAACTCGCTGGTGCTGCGTGGAAACGCGGTTTCACCGCCGAGGTGCAACGGGAATTCTCGCCCCAATCGTCAGCCGAAGTGATCTGCGTGGATACTGACACCCGCTCTTTATCCCGCGACCTTGCTGCGGCAGCCGTCCAGCGAATCGCCTCCCAAGTCGCTCAGGCCAAGCCGCGATACCTTTACAAAAAGTGTGACTCGGTCTTGCGTGGTCAGGTACTGGCCGAGATGCGAGCCATCATGGCGGCGACGGGCAAGGGCAGAGCCATCCTCGTCTCAGCAAACCCCTCTCGCGGTCGTGTCATCCGGGGTGGTGAATACTTTGTGCAAGGCAAGCCAGTGAATGAAACGGCGTTTGCTCATGACCCGGAGTATCCGCGCATATCGGCAGTGGTGGCAGAGTTGCTTGGGGGAGACCTGACCGGCATCAGCACACCTGACGCGGAATCGCCGGAAGATTTGATCCGGCATGCAAGAAAGGTGCAGGATGGTGTCCTGCCAGCAGGTGGAGTGGAGTTCTTTCAAGCATTGTTGGAGTCGGACTGGCGTGGGGCGGTCAAGCCGATGCGAACAGTGAAATCGCCAGCGAGCGGCGGGAGGACGTTGTTTGTCTGCGGCAGTGCGGCGGCTTGGAGCAGTGGCCGCGGTGCTCAGGGAGTCGAACGGGGTGTGCCGATCGTGTCCATGCCGGATGTGTTGCTATCAGGCACAAGGGATGAATCGGCGATGGTGGAGTGGGCCCAGCGGATTGAAGCCTGCTTTGGGAAGGGGTCCAACGTCATGGCGGCAATCGGCCAGCCGGTGATGCAAACGAGTTTTCCGGCAAGTCTGCTGGCCGGGCGTTTGGCCGATGTGGCGGCGAGGGTGTTGCGTAAAGGGTTGCCGGAACGAGTTTGTGCGGAAGGCGGGGCTACGGCCGCAGCGTTGGCCCAAGCGATGGGCTGGGGGCAGTTTGTTGTGGCCGGTGAACTGGCCGAGGGTGTGGTGGATTTGCGGCCAGTTGATGGCCTGCAGGTGTCCTTGATCATCAAAGTGGGTAGCTATGACTGGCCCGAGTCGGTCTGGTGACTGGGGGCTACCGTCGCTTTTCCTTTCCACTTGGCGGAAACTTCGTTATCAGGATGGCGTGTATTTGGAATTCTACCGGTTGAAGGAACTGCCCTTCACGATCACGCCAAATCCGCGATTTGTGTTTTACAGCGCCAAGCATCGCGAGGCGTTCAATCACTTGCTTTACGGCATTCGCGAGCGGAAGGGTTTTGTTCAGCTCACGGGCGAGGTGGGCGCAGGCAAGACGACGATCTGCCGGGCGATGCTGGAGCAGCTCGGTGAGAACTACGCCACGGCTCTGATCCTGAACCCGATCCTGGATGCGGATGGCTTGATGAAGGCCATCGCGATGGAGTTCGGTCTGGACGTGAAGGGCAAGGATCGGTTGGAGACAGTTTCGGCGATCAACCACTTCCTGCTCGGCCAATTGGAGAAGAACAAGGATGCAGTGCTGATCATCGATGAGGCGCAGGATCTGACGGATGATCTCTTGGAGCAGGTGCGGTTGCTGTCCAACTTGGAGACGGATGATCGGAAGCTCTTGCAGATCGTGTTGATGGGGCAACCGGAGTTGCGCGACCGCTTGAATGCGCATCGGCTGCGGCAACTGCGGCAGCGCATCACGGTGCGATATCATATCAATCCGCTCACGCGCGCGGAATTGGCGTCCTATATCCAGCATCGTATCCATGTGAGCGGCGGGAATGGTGCGCCGTATTTCACGGGCGGGGCGGTGTGGCGGATTCATCGCTACAGCAAGGGCATTCCGCGGCTGGTGAATGCGGTGTGTGATAAATGTCTGCTGGCTGGTTTCGTGCAGCAGAGTGACCGGATCGATTTTTCCACGGTGGGCCTCGCCATCCGTGAACTGGAAGGGAACATCCCCGCATGAGTCTTATCAATGATGCCTTGAAGCGCGCCAATGAGGCGCAGAAGAATCGACCGGTAGCGGGGCCGCTAGGAGCACCGCTCCAACCGGCCGATGCGCCGATGCGCCGGGGTAATAATAGCGGGACGAATTGGTCGCCGGTGCTGATCCCGGCGATCATCGTGGTGTTGCTCGCGCTGGGATTCTGGTTCATTCGGAGTGGGTTGCAAAATAAGCCTTCGCAGCAACCAGTGGTGGCGGTCACGACGCCGGTTCCGCCGCCAGCGGTGGTAGCTCCTTCCGCCCCGGTTCCCGCGCCAGCACCGGTCGCGCCGAAGACACCGGAAAAGCCTGTGCCTTATATCGCGAAATCGGGTGTGAAGGTGAGTACGGAAGTGGTGACGCGTGAGCTGCCGCCGGAGCCGGCTTTTGAACCGACGCCGATGAAAATTGAAGTGCCGGCGCCTACGCCAGCTACTGTTCCAGCGGTTGCGATTGAACCCAAAACGGAATCGGTTGTTGCTGTTGCACCCACGCCGCAGCCACCCGTGGCCAAAGTTGAACCCGCTACGCCGCCCCAGCCGGTGTTCCCGGAGGTGAAGCTGCAAGGCATCTTCTACCGCCTGAACAATCCCACGGCCTTGATCAGCAGTAAGAACGTGCATGTCGGGGATCTAGTGATGGGCGCGAAAGTTGTGGCCATCGAACGTGCCAGTGTGACGCTGGAATTCAAAGGCGAGCGCAAGGTGCTCACGCTCGACGTGCAGTGATGCGACAAGCCTTCCTCGCGTGACTGGCGGCCTCATCATCCATGAAGACGACGACCTGCTGGTCGTCAACAAGCCTGCGAACTGGAACACGCACGCGCCCACGCCCTGGTCGGGCGAAGGCATCTACGAATGGCTGCGGCAACGTGAACCGCGTTGGGCACAACTCGCCATCATCCACCGATTGGACAAGGAAACTTCGGGCGTCATGGTTTTCACGAAGACCAAGGCGGCCGCGAAATCTCTCACGGAACAGTTCACTGAACGTGAGGTGCAAAAGCGCTATGTGTTGCTGACGGACAAGGCTGTGAGAGAGGCGCGGTATCAAGCACGCTCGCACATGACCAAGGTGGGCAGTGATTTTGTGAGCCGTCCGCTTACAGCAAGTGGTGAGTTGGCAGAGACCTTCTTCGTGCGTGGTGAAACGAAGGACGGAAAGACGCAAGTCATCGCTGAACCTAAGACGGGTCGCACGCATCAGATACGTTTGCACGCGCAGGATTTAGGCTTCCAAATTCTGGGTGATATTCGTTATGGCGGTTCACCTCATTCGCGTTTGTGTCTGCATGCGGCGGAAATTGAGTTTGAGCATCCGACGACGGGCAAGGCGGTGAAGTATTCCGCGCCGATGGATTTCATAAGTGACGCTTCGCTGGCTTTGCGGAGTGCGGTGATTGATCCGGCGCAGACGGATTCGTTTCGTATTGTTCACGGGGCTGCGGATGGCCAGCCGGGTTGGTATGTGGAGAAGCTGGGGGATTATCTGCTCTCGCAATCTTCAGCTCCGCTGACGGGTGCACAGTATGAACACCTGAGCGAGCTGGTGAAAACTTTCGCGAGCAAGTCCGCATATCATAAAGTCCTTAACCGGCATGTTCGACAGAGTTCGGTGGAGACGGCGGGGCCGCAACTGGTTTTCGGGCAGGAAGTGAAGGAAGAGTTCACGATCCGCGAGAACGGTGTCCGCTATCAGATGAGCTTTCAGGAGGGCTACAGCGTCGGACTGTTTCTAGACCAGCGCGATAACCGTCGACGTCTGCTTACGAATTATATCGGCCCTGATTTCATGGTGCGTGAGGGCGGACTGCAAGGTGCGGAGGTGTTAAACACGTTTGCTTACACTTGTGGTTTCTCTGCGGCCGCCGGTGCAGCGGGAGCGAGGGCGACGAGCCTGGATCTTTCAAAGAAGTATCTGGAATGGGGCCGCCGAAACTTCACGGCGAATGGCTTGGACCCGGCCGCGCATGATTTCATTTTCGGCGAGGTCTTTGATTGGTTGAAACGATTGGGCAAGAAGCAACGGCAGTTCGATGTGGTCATTCTCGATCCGCCGACGTTTTCGCAATCCAAGCAGAGCGGGGTGTTCCGCGTGGAGCGGGATTACGGGCGGCTCGTCGGGGATGCCTTGAAGGTGCTGAAGAACGGTGGCACGCTGCTGGCCTCCACGAATGCGGCCGGGTTGGAACCCGAAGCGTTTGTGGCCATCGTGAAGACCGCTATCGCCACCGGTGGTCGCAAGGTGGAGCGGGAACGGTTCATCCCGCAGCCGCCGGATTTCCCGGTGACGCGCGAGGAGCCGGGATATTTGAAGACGCTTTGGGTGAAGGTAACGTAAGGAATCAACCGCAGATGAACGCAGATACACGCAGATATAAAAACGAGCGCGCGGGCAACTTGCTCAAGCCGATCCTGCTTTGCCTGAGCGCTGTGGTGTTTATCGCCGGCTGTGCCAGCCATTCTAACATGACGACGAAATTGATTTATCCGGAGACGACGAAGACGAATGTGGTGGAGACCTTGAATGGCACCAGCGTGAGCGATCCGTACCGTTGGCTGGAAGATGACAATTCGGCGGCAACGAAGGCTTGGGTGGAGGCGCAAAACAAGGTGACGTTCGGTTACTTGGAGAAACTGCCTGCGAGGCAGAAGTTGAAAGAGCGTCTGGCGGAGTTGTGGAATTACGAGCGCTACGGTGTGCCTTTTAAAGAGGGCAACCGCTACTTCTACACACGCAATGACGGGTTGCAGAATCAGAGCGTGCTCTATGTGGCCGATACGCTGGAAGCCGAACCGCGCGTCTTGCTGGACCCCAATACCTTGTCCAAGGACGGCACGGTTTCTCTCAGTGGTTATACGATCAGCGAGGATGGGAATCTCATGGCGTATGGCCTGTCCTCCGGCGGGTCCGACTGGCAGGAGTGGAAGGTGCGGGATGTGCGCACGGGCAAAGACCTGGATGATGAATTGAAGTGGGTGAAGTTTTCGGGCGCTTCATGGACGAAGGATGGCAAGGGGTTCTACTACAGCCGTTACGATGCGCCGAAGGAAGGGGAGCAGCTCAAGGGCGTGAACTATTTCCAGAAGCTCTATCATCACCGCATCGGCACGAAGCAGTCGGAGGACCGGCTCGTGTATGAGCGGCCCGACCAGAAAGAATGGGGTTTTGGCGGTTCGGTGACGGAAGATGATCGTTATCTCGCCGTCCATGTGTGGCAGGGGACCAGTCCGAAGAACCGGTTCTTTTATCAGGACTTGCAGGTGCAGGGCGGCAAGGTGGTGGAGTTGCTGAAGGAGAATGATGCCTCCTATGACTTCGTGGGCAATGTCGGTACGATGTTTTATTTTCAGACGGACTTGAGCACGCCGCGTGGCCGGTTGATCGGCATCGATATCACCAAGCCGGAGCGGGCGAACTGGCTGGAGATTATTCCGCAGGCAGAGGAGACCTTGCGTAGCGTAGATTTTGTTAACAACCAGTTTGTGGCGCAGTATTTAAAAGACGCGCGCAGTGCAGTGAAAATCTTCAGCCGCGAGGGCAAGCTGGTGCGCGAGGTGGCCTTGCCGGGTATTGGCACGGCGGGCGGCTTCAACGGCAAACGCGGAGATACGGAAACATTCTATTTCTTCAGCAGTTACACCGTGCCCGGCACGACGTATCGGTATGACTTGAAGACGGGTAAGAGCACGATCTTCCGCGAGCCTAAGGTGAAGTTCAATCCGGCGGAGTTCGAGACGAAGCAGGTCTTTTACACCAGCAAGGATGGCACGCGTGTGCCGATGTTTATCACGCACAAAAAGGGGCTGGAGCTGAATGGCAAGAACCCCACGTATCTGTATGGCTACGGCGGGTTCAACATCAGCCTCACGCCTTCTTTCGCGCTCACGATGATCACGTGGATGGAGCAGGGCGGGGTGTATGCGGTGGCGAACTTGCGCGGTGGTGGCGAGTACGGCGAAGACTGGCATCAGGCAGGCACGAAGCTGAACAAGCAGAACGTGTTCGATGATTTCATCGGCGCAGCAGAATGGCTCATCGCGAATAAATACACGCGGCCGGACAAGCTGGCGATCGCGGGTGGCAGCAATGGAGGTCTGCTGGTGGGCGCGTGCATGACGCAGCGGCCGGACCTCTTTGGTGTGGCGCTGCCAGCGGTGGGTGTGCTGGACATGCTGCGCTTCCACAAGTTCACCATCGGCTGGGCCTGGCAGAGCGATTACGGTTCGCCGGACAATGCAGATGAGTTCAAGGCGCTCTACGCTTACTCGCCGTATCACAATCTGAAGCCGGGCGTGAAGTATCCCAGCACGCTCATCACCACGGGTGATCACGATGACCGCGTGGTTCCGGCGCACAGCTTCAAGTTCGCCGCGCGCTTGCAGGAATATCACAAAGGCGAAAAACCGGTGCTCATCCGCGTGGAGACGCGCGCAGGTCATGGAGCAGGCAAGCCCACGGCGATGTTGATTGAGGAAGCGGCGGATCGGTTGGCTTTTGCTTTGATGGAACTGGACGTAAAACCGTAGTTGCGGAACATGCCATAGGCCGCTTGCGCTTTAAGCCATCTAAGGGCTAACCCTTATTTGCTCCTATTTGCTTGCACGGCGGGCCGTCTCGCGAACACTTAGGGGCAGAAATGAACCCCCAGTGTCCAGTTCATACGGTGACGTTTGACGTAGGTGGGACTTTGATCAGTCCTTCGCCTTCGGTGGGGCACGTCTATGCAGAGATGGCGGCGCGTTTTGGGGTCAAGGCGGAGGCGGTGGCGTTGACCGACGGGTTCAAGCGGGCGTGGAAAGCCAAGACCGAGTTCAATTACTCGGAGGAAGCCTGGTATGGGCTGGTGCGGAACACTTTCGGTCCTTTGGCGCCCAAGCTACCGGATGCCTTCTTTCCGGCACTTTACCGGCGGTTCATCGATGCGGAAACGTGGCGTATCCATGACGATGCGTTGGAGGTCTTGGATGAGTTGGCCAGCCGGGATTTCAACTTAGGCGTTATCTCCAACTGGGACGAGCGGCTACGGCCCTTGCTCAAGAATCTCAAGCTAACTCCCTATTTTCAGGCCATTACGGTTTCCTGCGAAGTTCAGTTTCCCAAGCCCGAGGGGGTCATCTTTGAACAGGCTTTACGGAGTTTGGGTGCTGCGCCGGGTGCGGTTTTGCACGTGGGCGATAGCCGGGTGGAGGATGCGGAAGGAGCGCGGAGTGCCGGGTTGCATGCCTTGCATCTGGACCGGCAGGGTGGGGGCGATATCCGGTCTTTGACCGAAGTGCCGGGATGGCTGGAGCGATTGAGGGTGGAAGCGGAGATGGGCGGAAGTTGACCCATTGGCTCCTTTCCTCGGCTCAAAGGCGCATTAGCCGGGGTTACCTTATGCCAAGGGGGGCTTATACTTTGGTGCTATCCATTGACGCTGACAAAACTTGGCCCTTAAAGTCATTGAGTTTGTAAAGCCGAGGTCTTTGACGTGACGGAAGAGAACTGTCCGCGCTTCGGAGACCACGACGAAAACAACGTTCATGAAGATAATTGACCGCCTTTTCAATTCATCGCTTGGTAAGAAATACCTGATGGCGATATCCGGTTTGGCTTTGTTCGGATTCATCGTCGGCCATCTCGTAGGAAATCTCCAAGTCTTCGGCCCACCCGAGCTCATCAATGGCTACGCGCACTTCTTGAAGAGCAAGCCGGCGCTGGTCTGGGGTGCGCGGCTCGGTCTGCTGGCGATGGTCGCCATCCACATCGTCACCGCGGTGCGGCTGACGATGGAGAACAAGGCGGCGCGCCCGGTGCAGTACGCGAAGTGGAAGGAGAACGGTGCAAGCAAGTCTTCCCAATACATGATCGTGAGCGGTTCGGTGATCCTCGCCTTCATCATCTATCACCTGGCGCATTTCACGGTGCTGTTGCCGTTCGTCAATGGCGAGGGTGATTTCACCAAGTTGACCACGGTGTTCGATGGTCATCAGGTGGCCGATGTTTACGCTATGATGGTGATCGGGTTCCAAGTGTGGTGGGTGACGTTGTTCTACCTCATCGCGCAGGGCTTGCTCTTCTGGCATCTTTTCCATGGTCTCTCGAGCATGTTCCAGTCACTGGGGCTGCGGAGCTACAGCTGGTGGCCGGTGATCACCAAGGCGACCAAGGCAGTCAGCATCGGGATCTTCATCGGTTACTCCATCATTCCCCTCGCGATCTTCCTGCGCATCGTAGGAAGTGACTACGCGGAGAAGGCGAGGCATCAATTGCACGCCGAAACGGTTCAGGTGGTTGGTTCAGGAAAGGAGGCTGGGAAGTAACATGGCTACATCAAATCATGACATTCCATCCGTGCCGCTGGACCAGAAATTGAAGTCCAACATCCCGTCCGGCCCGCTCGCCCAAAAGTGGGAGAGCTACAAGTTCAACAGCAAGCTGATCAATCCGGCGAACAAGCGGAAATACAAGATCATCATCGTCGGTGCCGGTCTGGCCGGCGCCTCCGCTTCCGCCACGCTGGCTGAGCTGGGTTACGAAGTGCATAACTTCGTGTTTCACGATTCTCCCCGGCGCGCGCACTCGGTGGCGGCGCAAGGCGGCATCAATGCCGCGAAGAATTACCAGAACGATGGCGACTCCGTGCGTCGTCTTTTCTACGACACCATCAAGGGTGGTGACTTCCGTTCGCGCGAGGCGAACGTGCATCGTCTGGCCGAGGTGTCCGTGAACATCATCGATCAGTGCGCGGCGCAGGGTGTGCCGTTTGCCCGTGAATACGGCGGGTTGCTCGATAACCGCTCCTTCGGTGGTGCGCAGGTGAGCCGCACGTTTTATGCACGCGGCCAGACGGGTCAGCAGTTGCTGCTGGGTGCTTATTCGGCGTTGAACCGCAACATCGCCAACGGTGGGGTGAAACCTTACACGCACTCCGAGATGCTGGATCTCGTGGTCGTGGACGGTCACGCCAAGGGAATCATCGTTCGCAATCTGCAGACGGGTGAGATCACCCGGCACAGTGCGGACGCAGTCGTGCTCGCTACCGGTGGTTACGGCAACGTGTTCAATCTCTCCACGTATGCGCGCGGTTCTAACGTGACGGCGAGCTGGCGCGCTTACAAGCGGGGTGCCTGCTTTGCGAACCCTTGCTACACGCAGATCCATCCGACGTGTATTCCGGTGTCCGGCGATTACCAGTCAAAGCTGACGTTGATGTCGGAATCCCTGCGCAATGACGGTCGCGTCTGGGTGCCAAAACGGAAGGAAGATTGTAAGAAGAATCCGGCGGACATCGCGGAACAAGATCGTGATTACTATCTGGAACGCATGTATTCGCTCCGCGCGATATCGCCAGCCGTGCCGCCAAGATGGTGTGTGACGAAGGCCGTGGTGTGGGTGAGACCGGCCTGGGTGTTTACCTCGATTTCGCGGAAGCCATCGGCCGCCTGGGTGAGGCCAAGGTGCGGGAGCGTTACGGCAACCTCTTCGCGATGTATCATGAGATCACGAACGAAGACGCGTACAAGACGCCGATGCGCATCTATCCCGCCGTGCATTACACGATGGGTGGTCTCTGGGTGGATTACAACCTGATGAGCAATGTCTCTGGCCTGTTCGTGATGGGCGAGGCGAACTTCTCCGATCACGGCGCAAACCGCCTCGGTGCCTCGGCGCTGATGCAAGGTCTGGCGGATGGCTACTTTGTCATCCCGGCGACAATCGCCGGTTATCTGGCGACGCAGAGTCCGGGCAAGAGGCCTAAGACAGATCACGCTTCCTTTGTGCAAGCGGAAGAGAACATCCGCAACATGCAGAAGCTGTTCATGAACAGCAAAGGCAAGCGCACACCCGCGAGCTTCCACAAGGAACTCGGCAAGATCATGTGGGATTACTGCGGCATGGCCCGTAACAAGGCCGGTCTGGAGAAGGCACTGCAATTGCTGCCCGCGCTGCGCGAGGAATTCTGGCAGAACATCAACGTGATGGGTCAGGAGATGGATTGGAACCAATCCCTCGAACAGGCTGGTCGAGTGGCCGACTTTATCGAACTCGGCGAACTGCTCTGCCTCGACGCCTTGAAGCGCGAAGAGAGCTGCGGTGGTCATTTCCGCGAGGAATATCAATACACGCCGGACGATGAGGAAACCAAGAAGGGTCTCGTGAACCCCGGCGATGTGAAGCGTCGCGATGACGAATTCGCGCATGTCTCGGCATGGGAGTTTGCTGGCGTCGGTAAGCAGCCGATTCTAAATAAGGAACCGCTCATTTATGAGGAGGTTCATATGAGCACCCGTTCCTACAAATAATTTGCACGCCTAAAGGACTATCGCATGAAAGTTACACTGAAAGTTTGGCGTCAGAAGAACAAGAGCACGCCAGGTGAGTTCAAAGCTTACCAGACGCCGGAGTTGAACGGGAACATGTCGTTCCTGGAGATGCTCGACGTGGTGAATGAAGGCCTGGCCAACAAGGGCGAAGAGCCCATCGCGTTCGACCATGATTGCCGCGAGGGCATTTGCGGTACGTGCTCGCTGGTGATCGACGGCAAGCCGCACGGTCCGCACCAAGGCATTGCCACCTGCCAGACGTACATGCGCAGCTTCGAGGATGGCGACGAGATCTACGTGGAGCCGTTCCGCGCCGCGCCGTTCGAGATTATCAAAGACCTCGTGTGCGACCGTAAATCATTTGATCGCATCCAGCAGGCGGGTGGTTTCATCACGGTGCGCACAGGTGCGGCGCCGGATGCGAACTCCATTCCGGTGCCGAAGGACAATTCCGATCTGGCGATGGATGCGGCGCAGTGCATCGGCTGCGGTGCGTGCGTGGCTGCATGCAAGAATGCGAGCGCGATGCTGTTCGTGGCGGCCAAAGTGTCGCACCTCGGTTTGCTGCCGCAAGGCCAGCCGGAACGCTTCAAGCGCGTGAAGGCGATGGTGGACCAGATGGACAAGGAAGGTTTTGGCAGTTGCTCGGTGACGGGCTCGTGCGAAGCCGTTTGCCCGAAGAGCATTACCTTGGACTTCATCGCGATGATGAACCGCGATTACGCGGTGGCTTTGCTGAAGGGCGATCCGAAGCCGATCGCGGGCGGCGGAGCTTAAAGATTTATCATCAATCGAGACACGAAAGCGCTGGCATGCACGCCAGCGCTTTTTCTTTTCCATGGCTACGCCATGCGGCGGTAGCTCAGGCCCAAGGTCAGCAGCTTTTGGAGGACTTCGGAATATTTCAGGCCGCAGTGTTCGGCGGCTTCGGTGAAGTCTTCCCCGTGGGAGATGTTCGGATTAGGGTTTGCCTCCAGCAGGTAAAATTCACCGGCGGGCGTCATGCGGAAGTCGAGTCGCGCACAGCCGCTGAGATAGAGCAGGCGATAGATGCGTTTGGAGAGGTGTTCCACCTTCTTGCGCAGTTCGGGAGTGAGTTCAGCCGCGGCGGTCTTCACGCCGACTTTCTCCTGATAGCGGTAATCCCACTTCAGTTTGCTGGTGGCGATGACGGGTGCGCCTTCCGGCAGGCGTTCGATGAGCAGTTCCCAAGGGGTGAAAGATTGCAGGCGTTCATTGCCCATCATGGCGATGTAGAGCTCACGGCCGTCGATGAATTCTTCCACGATGGCCGGGTTCTTCGTCTTCTCATGGATGAAGGTGACGCGCTCGGCCAGCTTTACGTCGTCATGCACGATGGACGCCTGCGAGATGCCCACAGAGCCTTCGTCCACGAGGGATTTCACGAAGAGCGGGAACTTCAGGCGCTTGGGTCGGTGCGGTTTCCGATTCACGGGGACGACGATGAACTGGGGCACCGGGATGCGGTGATAGGCGAGAATCTTTTTCGAGAGCGCCTTGTCATGCGCAAGGGTGAGGCCTCGTGGATTGCAGCCGGTGTAGGGGAGTTGGCGCAGTTCGAGGTAGCTGACCACATGTTGGTCGAACAGGGCATCGCCATGGAACTCTTCCAACAGGTTGAAGGCGATGTGCGGTTGATGGGTCTCGATCGCCTGACGGATGACGTTCAGATCGCTGTAGAGCCCGATGGGAAAGACTTCGTGCCCCAAGCTGCGCAGGGCTTGGATGACATCGTATTCCGTTTTCCACGGCTGAATCTCCTTGGCGCTCAGGCCTTCAATGGAAGCAGGCGGAACCAGGTCCTCATGGCAGAGGACCAGCACGCGCAACGGTTTCTTAACAACTAAACTCATACGGCGAAACGATAGTGACCGGTGTGCAGGGCATTCATGGACTGCGTGGTGAGCATGACGAGCGAGTTCATCCACGCACGGCGCTGGGAACCGGCGACGCGCAATTTTAGCTCCTGGCAGCGGCGAATCAACTGCAAGACGACGTGGCGGATGGTGTAGGCATGCACACCCGTGCCGTGAGAGACGAGCGGCACCAGCTCCTTCTGGATGCGGCGCAGGTAAACGGATGCAGCTTCGTTGTTTTGATAACGTTCGTGATTCGAGAAGACACGCAACAGCACGCGATCATAACGGGTGTTGCCGTCGGTCTGATAGTACTCCGTCTTTTTCCGGTAATGCTCACGCAAGGTGGTCTTGCAGGTCTTGAGCGGTTCGATGGCTTTGCGTTTTTTATTTACCGGCGGATGACCGGCGATGTCCTCCATGAGTTCATCGACGTATTCCAGTTTTTCCAGTGCGTCCCAGCCGGCGTAGCGTGTGCGCCAGCGGGAATTGGGGGTGAGCCAGACGGCGAAGGTCTCCGCGAAGTCTTCGGCGGGGTGCGCTTGCGCGTACCAAGCATCCAAGTGGAGGACGAAGCGGCGGCTGTTGGCGCGAGGCTGGTAGATGTTCGGATAAGGGGTGGCGAAGGAGCCGAACATCTCACGCCATTCCTTGCGGCGGTGCAGGCGATACGCAGTGTCCAGCGCGTGACCGGCTTCATGGCGCAGGATGCGCATGCATTGCTGATCGGTGCCGCCTTCCACCTCGAGCATGAATTTCTTTTCCAGCGCGGCGAGGCGGGGATGGGCGAGGTAGAAGGGGATGGCGATGCCGGGAACGGCATCGGGCGAGAACCATTCTTCCGCCAGCCAGAACGTGGGGCGGAAGTCGATGCCGCGATCGGCCAGCTCCGCGTAGATCCGGTCAATCAGGATCGCCAGGGAGCTGCCGGTGATGCGCAGGGGCAGATCGCAGAGGCGCAGATCGAGCAACTGCTCCTCGTTAAGGCGATTGAGATTGATTAGGGCTTTCAAAATAGGGAGACGGTGTGCTTCTTCGTGCGGCAACTTTCTGCCAGCAAGATGCCGGGCAGCACGGGCGATGATGCCACGTCGATCATTTGGTGTTCACCAAGGGCTGGACCCAGGCCTGTTCAAATTCACCGGCGCGGTAGGGATTGGCTTTCACCTTGGTGGAGCTGATGCGGGCGCGGACGTAGATGTCATCGGCCTGCAGTTTGTAGGTGGCCTTGGTGCCTTTGACAGTGCTGAACACTTTGCCGATGTCATCGCTGTAGCGGCGGGTGACGCGGAGGGCTTCACCATTGGCGGCGCGGACGGGCTCGCTCTTGGGATCGAAACCGCGTTTGGTGCCGATGAATTCGATGGTGTATTCCACACCCACTTCCGCAGCGATTTCGAGGCTGAGTTCGTCACCTTTGCGCTGGACGTCTTTCAAGGTCACGCCACTGGAGGCGTAGAAGTCACCGGCTTCAAGGGCGGCGATGAGGCTGTTGATGGTGAGATCATGGGAGCGGACCATGACCCAGCCGCGGCCGCTGTTGCTCTTGCCCACGGCCATGTCCTGATAATGGTGCGAGTCATCGGTGCCGAGGCCGTAGAGGACATCCAGCTTCAGCGAGGTGAGGCGGTGGGCGAGGCAGATGTCCCAGACTTTCTCGAGGCCGGCATGGGTGCTGTCGCCTTCGTTGTAAACGGAAGGATGGCCGTTATAGACTTCGAAGAATTTCATCCCGCGCACGGGCATCATTTCCTCGGCGGTAACGCCCCAGCGAAAGTTCGGGTGGTTCAGGTGGGTGTACATCGGCTGGCCGGTTTCGGCGCGTTGGGCGGCGGCGGCATCGAAATTGCGCTGGATGACCTCGAGGACGCTGTCGCCGCCTTGGGGCAGGAGAACTTTACGCGGGTTGGTGAAATTGATGTGGACGGGGGCGACTTTGTATTTATCGCTGATCTCCTCGCCAGGGACCATGAGGAACTGGCTGGGGGTGTTCAGCTTCTGGCTGAATTCCTCGAAGGTCTTCAAGCGGACTTCGGGCTGTCCCTTGTCATTGGTGCGCTGTTGGACCCAGTCTTTGCCATACGCGGCGATATATTTATCGAGCACTTTGCCGCCGCCGCGATTGGTGGCCACGAGCCAGCGTTCGCCTTGGGCGAGGACGTTGTGGTCGGTGAGCATGAGGAAGTTCCAGCCGTTGGTCTTATACCAGGCGCCGACCATTTCGGGGTAGTCATCTCCATCACTCCAGAGGGTGTGGGTGTGGAGATTACCTTTCCACCAGCGGGCTTCATGGGCATGGGTGCTGGTGGCGATGAGCAGGGCGGTGAACGCCAAGGCGAGAGTGAGGATATGGCTCGGTTTCATGGGCTGGGAGATAGATAGCAAGGAAATATTGAACATCCAACATCGAACTCTGAACATCGAGAGATTGGAGTTAGAGTTTGGTTCCTCGGCTGGGAAAGGGGCGGGCGACTGAGGACAGGCGGGCCCTACGATCCTTCGGGAAATTTTGTGAGGTAAATTATTGTTTGCCCGCTTAAAAAGACGCGAAACAGAGAAGGAAAAGGGGGAACGGAGGGTTGATGCTCATTTCGCCAGTGGGCGCGAATTATTTGGAGGGAAAATTGGGTTTCGAGACGTTTTCGTTGTAAGTATTTGGTTTTAAACGGGTTAGTTTTTAAAATTTTTTAAAAAAAGGGGGTCCAGAAAAGGTTCACTATGAATCTGACAGAATAAAGAGAGTTGGTGGTGGCGACGGGCCTGCGGGGGCCTCTCCGGCGGACTGCGGGGGACAGGGAGGTTAGCGGCGGAGGTATCCACCCAGGAGGGGACTGCTGGCGCGAAGCCGGCAGCACTTAGAGGTGTCCCGACTTGGAGGAACGGGTCGAAAGATGACGCGAGAATGAGAAAAGGAGGCGGGTATCGGGGAAATGGTTGTCCAGTGGTGGTTGACAAAGGTGGCCGTGAGGTTTACATCGGTATTACTTCGCTGCTGTCCCTACGGGACTTCCTACGTGGCGGAGCGGGGGCCGGAGGGCCCCCTCCTTTTTCCACCGATGCTGTCGATGCTCGGCTGGCCAGCGTGGGAACGGGGAACTTTGGTTTCATTCTGCGGTTTCTAGGTGATCAACGGATTTCCATGCCTTTTTTATACGCTTGTCAGGGGGTTAGGCCGTGGCGGAAACTTTGCGCGCGGCAACAATCTTGCTGGTTCGCGTTTATGCCAATTTTAATCCTGCTGCTGTTCTTTTGCTCAGGCGCCACCGCGCTGGTGTATGAGGTGGTGTGGTCGAAGTATCTGGCGCTGATCTTTGGGAGCACGGTGTATGCACAGACGGTGGTGCTGGCGGTGTTCATGGGCGGGCTGGCCTTGGGCAATCGTATCTTCGGGCGTCGCGCGGATCTGCTGAAGCAGCCGCTGGCGACGTATGGGT
>JAJNBN010000571.1 GCA_021156225.1 Verrucomicrobiota bacterium
TGGTGGCTAATTACCGTCAACTCCGCAGTATCGAAGGTATTCTTCGCCGCTGGAGTTTCGCTGGAGAAACCATGCTCCCGGAAGATTCGGCTGCTCTCTACCGGGTCGCGGTCAGATGCGGGCTGGGTTCTGCGGCTGACTTGCTGGACGTCGTTTCCCGTTGCCGGGCCGCGATCCGGGTAGTCTATATCGAGGTCTTTGGGCCTGCTGCGCTGGATTAAAGCTGCGCGTTTACTGCGAAAAGTTCTTGCCCTTGGCCCCGGATAGCCCAGCTTTGATGCAGGTAGAATTTGTGGCTTGGGATCTTATGACACCCCATTCGCGACATCTGGCAGATACGCTGTTGAAACTGGCGCGGCTTAGGGTTTCCGAATTGCCGGATGAACAGGAGATTTTCCGCCTCATAACCGTTGCCGCGGCCCAATGTCTGGAGGTTGATCGGGTGGGTGTCTGGCTTCACGCACTGGACCGCCAATCCATTCAATGCGTGGCTCTCTACACTCTCTCCACAAATCATCACACTAGCGGAGTGAGGCTCGATGCCAAAGCCTACCCGGCTTATTTCTCCGCTTTGGAGAAAGAGCGGGCCATCGTGGCCAACGACGCCATGACGCATCCGGCCACTGCATGCTTCGCTCAGAGCTACCTGCTGGCTTCCGGCATCAGTTCCATGCTGGACGCTCCGATCTATCATGATGGCGTGGTGATCGGCGTCATTTGCTGCGAGCATGTCGGCAAGGCCCGCCAATGGGATGAGTTTGAACAGCATTTTGCCGGTTCCCTGGCCGCGTGCACCGCGTGGTTGATGGAACAATTCAAACACGACCGGGCCGAGGCTGAATTGAAACGCCACCGTGAAGCCATGGAACGCAGCAGCCGGCTCGAAGCCATGGGGCGCATCGCTGCTGGGTGCGCCCATGATTTCAACAACATCCTGGTATCGATTTCGGGTTATGCAGATCTGCTGGAGGGCCAACTCAAGAAACATCCCATATTGATCAAGGACTTGAAGCGCTTGCAGGAAGCGGCGGAATGCGGTCGCGGCATCACCCAGCAGTTGATGTCTTTTGCCCGTCAGGAGCCCGTTCCTCCCCAAGCCTTGGATATGGCTAAAGTGATGGCGCTGATCGCGGGTCAGATTGACGCCGTGGCGGGCGATCACCTGCGCTTCTCATGGAATGCTCAGGCCGGTCTTCCTCTCATCATGGGTGTCCAGCAACAACTGGTCCAAGTTGCAATCAATCTGGCCTGCAATGCCCGCGACGCGCTCGCGCCCGGTGGCAAACTTGTGGTTTCGTTGGAACAGATTGAACTGGTCCACGGTGAGCATTCCAGTCTGCCCGCCGGCCTGTACGTGCTCTGGCGTTTTCAAGACAATGGGCCAGGGCTGCCTCCGGTTGTTTTGGAACATCTGTTCGAGCCGTTCATCACCACCAAACCTCCAGGCGTCGGCACGGGCTTGGGCCTCGCCACGAGCTATGGCATTATCGTCAGATTAGGCGGCAGCATCGATGCATCGAACCGTCCTGAAGGCGGTGCTGAATTTCGGATTCTCCTTCCGGCGATTCCCGCAAATCAAAAAGCCCGGCCTTGATTGACCCCGGCTTGTTTTGAAAAGTTTGATTCGCTAGGCGATCAATTCCTTCACCACGTGCCCATGCACATCGGTCAGGCGGAAGTCCCGTCCCGCGTGACGATAGGTGAGCTTCTCGTGATCAAAGCCCATCAGCGCCAGAATGGTTGCTTGCAGATCATGCACATGCACCTTGTTCTCCGCTGCTGCGAAACCGAACTCATCCGTAGCACCGTAGATCTGACCGCCCTTCACACCGCCACCCGCGAGCCACGTCGTGTAACCATAGTGGTTATGGTCGCGGCCGTTGATCTTGCCGGCGTTTGAACCCGGCGTGGGCAATTCCACCGTCGGCGTGCGACCGAACTCGCCGCCCCAGATGATGAGCGTTTCATCCAGCATCCCACGTTGCTTTAGATCCGTGATCAGTGCACCAATCGCCTGGTCGCACTGTTCGGCCAGACGGCGATGGTTCACTTCCAAATCGTCATGGTTATCCCAAGGTTGCCCCTCACCATGCCACACTTGCACAAAGCGCACACCCCGCTCCACCAAGCGGCGTGCGATCAATATCTGCCGCGCCTGCGTCCCTTCACCGTACATCTTGCGGATGCTCTCCGGCTCTTTGCTGATATCGAACGCGTCCGAGGCATCCATCTGCATGCGATACGCCAGTTCAAACGACTGGATGCGCGCATCGATATTCGCATCCTGCGCCCGCTGCGCCTTATGCCGCTCATTCAGCTTCTGCAACAGATCGATCTGCTGCCGCTGCTCCTTCATCGACGTGTAATTGTTCCGGATGTTCTCGATCAACTTCTCGATGTCCGTGTGCTTGCTGTCGATATACGTGCCTTGAAACACGCCCGGCAAAAACGCCGACTGCCAGTTCTGTGATTCCTGGATCGGATAACCGCCCGGACACATGGAAATGAAGCCTGGCAAATTCTGGTTCTCCGTTCCCAGTCCGTAGGTGAGCCAAGAACCCATGCTCGGCCGGGGTAACCGCGAATCACCGCAGTTCAGCAACATCAAGGACGGCTCATGATTCGGCACATCTGCATGCATCGAGCGGATGACCGCGATCTCATCGATGTTCTCCGCCGTCTTCTTGAACAGTTCGCTAACCTCGATGCCGCTCTTGCCGTATTTCTGAAATTTGTAAGGCGATCCAAATGCGGCTCCCGTGGGCCGCTCCGTACGACGTGACTTGTCTCCCGGCAAGGGCTTGCCGTGATACTGGTTCAGCAACGGCTTGGGATCGAACGTGTCCACGTGCGAAGGTCCGCCGTTCATGAACAGATGGATCACATGCTTCGCCTTCACGGGCCAATGAGGTGCCCGTGGAGTGAGTGGTGCAGCGGAGTTGATGGCCGTTTCGGCGTTCAGCATGCCCGCCTTGCCGGCCACGGCGGCAAAACCCATCGCGCCAAAGCCCATGCCCATCCGCTGGAGGAACCGGCGGCGGGTCAAAAACAAATGTTCCAGATTAGGCTTATGATGTCCCATATTACTTCTGCAAATATTGACGCTCGAAACAGTTTTCCTGTTCAACTCATTTACTGGCTGACTCTTACCAT
>JAJNBN010000572.1 GCA_021156225.1 Verrucomicrobiota bacterium
CCTGTTCCCTGAACAAAACGCCCTGATCGGGCGTCTGTAATTTAAGAACATACATGAAAATGACCAAATCCTTTGCCCCATGGCTGGCGGCAGTTGCTTTGCTGGGCGCCGGGTCTGCGAACGCGGCGGAAAAGTGGACTGATCTCTTTGACGGCAAGACGCTCGACGGTTGGGTGCAGCGTGGGGGCGCGGCCAAGTATCGCGTGGAAAACGGCCAGATCATCGGCACCACGGTACCAAAGACGCCGAACACCTTCCTCTGCACAGATCGCACCTACGGTGACTTCATCCTGGAACTCGAATTCAAGGTGGACCCGAAGATGAATTCCGGCATCCAATTCCGCAGCGAGGTCTATGGTGAGGCGACCACTTTGGAAAATGTGAAGGACGCGAAGGGCAATCCGATCAAGATCCCCGCCGGTCGCGTGCATGGTTACCAGTGCGAGATCGATCCTTCTGCCCGCGCCTGGAGCGCCGGTATCTATGATGAAGGCCGTCGCGGCTGGCTCTTCGACCTCAAGGACAAGCCGGCAGCGCAAAAGGCGTTCAAACAAAATGAATGGAACAAGGTCCGCATCGAGGCGATCGGTGATTCGCTGAAAACGTTTTTGAATGGCGTGCCTGCGGCCGATCTCAAAGACAGCCTGACACCGGAAGGTTTTATCTCTCTGCAAGTGCACGGCATCGGCGACAAGGTCACGGAGATGATGGAAGTGGCCTGGCGCAATATCCGCATCCAGGACCTGGACGCCCCGAAACGCACGGCACTATTCAACGGCAAGAATCTGGACGGCTGGACGCTGGCGGATGGCAAACCGGTGGCCGCAGGTTGGGAAGTTCAGGATGGTGTGCTCACTCGTGCGAGCAAGGGCGGCGACATCTACACCGCCAAGGAATATGGCGACTTTGATTTCCGTTTTGAGTGGAAGGTCGCCGAAGGCAGCAACAGCGGCGTGAAGTATCGCGTGGCCCAGATCGGCAAATCCTGGCTCGGGCCGGAATATCAGGTGTTGGATGATGACAAGCATCCGGATGCCAAGCTGCGTGAGGGCCGTCGCAAATCCGGCGGCGTGTACGACCTCTATGTGCCGAACGCCAGCAAGATCCTGAAGCCTGTGGGCGAATGGAACAGCTCCCGCGTAGTGGCCAAAGGTACGAAGATCGAGCACTGGCTGAACGGCTCCAAGGTGGCGCAATACGACACCGCCTCGGAAGATTTCAAAACCCAGGTGGCGGGCAGCAAGTTCGCCAAGACGCCTGAGTTTAACCAGAATCCGTCAGGCCGCATCCAGTTACAGGATCACAATGATCCGGTGTGGTACCGGAACCTGACGATTCAGGAGCTGAAGTAAAACGAGTTTGATCTAGAAACAGAAAAGCCCGCTGGCGAAATTCACCAGCGGGCTTTTATTTTTCAGGTTTCAGATTTTAATGCCGAGCTGTTTCAAGCTTTTTCGAACTTCGCCGGAGAACTTTCTCACAGGAATGTCTTCGTCGGAAAATTGTTCAAAGCTTATGGAAAGCTTTCGTTTTCCTTTGAAGTGATGAATGTCAAATTGATTCCCGTACAACGTTCTCGTCTGCCGTCCATCGTCTGTCTTGAAGGAAAGAAAGCGGCGACCGACGGATAGGCGCAGATTAAGAGGGCAGCCGTCGAGCATTGAACAGAAACGTTCTTTGGTTGAAATCGGGTAGTTGCAGACATTTTTCAAAGAGTTTGAATAGACAGAATAGGGATGGCAGGAGGGGTGGTGCGACGAGTCAACAGGGTTCTCTTTGATCTGTGATTTCTCCTGGATGTCTCCAAGCCATTCTCTTGAATTCTCAACCTCATATATCTCGAGGAATTTGCAGAGGTTCACGCATCTGATTTGGTAAAACAGCGCTACGTCTTTCGTCTCGCCATAGCTCATGGTGAAACGATTGCCTGAAACAGGGGCAAGAATGCCCAGTCGGTCTTCGTACGATTTAAGGATGGCCTCTTCCATTCCAAACTCATCGGCGTTGATGAGGGTTATACGTACGTCATAAGTGTTGGTGGTTGGTATGGAGGTATCGTCTTCTGGAATGGTGGGTTTGTAGGGTTTAAAAATAGCTATCTGTTCCGTCGCGCTCTGAATGTAAAGATTTCCAATTGTGCTGCCGGCAGCGACTTTCTCGCAGATTTCTCTCTGAGACTGGCAGAACTTGAAAATTTCATCAGAAGCAGGATTGAAATATTCAGCCATGCCATGATCGCCAAAGGCCGAAACCGCGATGCCATCCATCCCGTCAACTGTACGAGAATTGATCGCCTCGAAAACAGCTTGTGAGGGCACTTCGGCTGGTATGGCAGACCAATAGTTGGCCATGATTTTTACCGTTTCATTATTCCGATCAGTAGCGCTATGACGCTCAGTATGACTGCTCCTAGCGCTACATTGAATGCCAGCTTGGCTTTTCCTTCATTGGCACTCGCTACAGGTGTAGTAGCTTCCGCACTTTTAGCCGCTGCATTCAGTTTCGTCACTGAAGCGGGCGTCTTGCTGCCGGCTTCGCCAGTCCACGCCACTACCTCGTCGCCAGCGTAGGTTTGATGCGCTTTCCAAGTGAGTGATTGGGCGTCTGCGCCGATCTTGCCCATGATGCGGAACTCCACGAACTGATCTGGCAACAAGCCTTCGCCCTCAGCCGTCCACGTCACTTTGGTGGCGTCGCCATCGGAGTTTTTCTCCAGCGCGATCTTCCAGCCGGGCTTGGCTTCGTAATGATGGATAGCCACGTTCTTGGCCGGAATCTCCAGTTCCAGCTTGAGTGTGGCTTTGTCCTTTTCATTGGGGCAACGCACCATGAAGACCTCGTAACTGCCCGGCTTCGCCTCGCGCGGATGCACGACGACATGGGCCGAGACAGCGAATGACATCAGTACGAAAGCCAGCAGAGTCAGCGGAAATGAAACGACACGTTGCATGATCCAGAAGATGAAGAAGAGGACGCGTTAACTCAAGCTTGCGGAGCGTGGCCGTCCTCGGCCACAGCAACGACCATTAGCAAAAGCAGTTCTGGCTTTTGTCGGAAGCCCGCACACGAGACGTCTTCATTCATCCAGCAACCATTCTGAAAGCCCCTTGGAGCATTTCACCTTGCTGTGCCCGAGGACGGGCTCCCATTCGTCATCGGGATAGCTGGAGGGATCGAACAGTTGATGACATTCGGAGCAGCGTCCTGAGAATACTTCGCGGCCTTCCTTGCCGAGTTTGGTAAGGGCAGGGGTTTCCTTCCAGTTAGTCGCAGGCTTGGCAGCGGGCAATGGTTCGGCGCTATCAAATTCCAGCACACAACGAAACCCGTAAAGACCGCCGCGCACTTCGGGCATGTTCGGATAGTGATAACCAGATTGAAGATTCAACGGATCAAACGTCACCCACGAAGCACCGCGCAGGAACTTCAGCTTTTTGCCGCCCATGTCAGTTTCCAGGCGCTTGTATTCCAGACGCAATTCACTGCTGTTCAGCTTGGTGTTATACCAGTCCTCGCCCCACTCGAAGAGGTTGCCGCCAAGATCGTGAAAGCCATTGGTGTTCGCGGCTTTGCTGCCCACGGGGCCGAAGTTATTTTCCGCATCCGGCAGATAGCCTCCCAGCGTCGGCCGCTGATCAATGGTGGGCCACTTCTTGCCCCAAGGAAATTTGTCCGGACCTGCGGCTGCGGTCCATTCTGCACTGGTGGGCAGGCGATAGCGGTCCTTCGCGCCGATGCGATTTGCTTTGCGTTCCTGTTCGGTGAGCCAGCGGCAAAAGTCCGTGGCATCGTGCCAGCTTATGTTGTTGATGGGATGCGACGGTTTTTGTGCCAGCGAGGGAGTAGGGGAACCGGTGGCCTGCAGATACGCGGCGAAATCACTGCGGCGTGTTTCCCACACGCTCATCAAGACTTTGGTGCCGGGGACGGGGATGAATTTTTGGCCGAGGGTGTTTTCGTAAGGCTGGCCGGGCTTGGGCTTAGGGGTGACCGCAGGAGCGGATGAATTGGACGCGGTAGCTTCGCCAGAAGAGTCAGTGCTTTCGCCGCCACGCTTGCAACCGATGCTGCCAAGCAGAACGGAAATCACCGCAAAGGTGGCCAGAGCATGAACT
>JAJNBN010000573.1 GCA_021156225.1 Verrucomicrobiota bacterium
CCCTCCAGGTCCACATTCGGCAATTCCCGCTGGAGCGTCTCCAACGCCACTCGATGCGGGCTTCCCAACAACCGTGTCAGCACCGCCGCACAATGGGCCACATCCAGACTTCCCCAGGCCAGTATGTTCCTGAAAAAACCAAACGCCGTCATCACCACTGCCGGCGCTGCGAAAAGGATTTGCAGAACAATCAGTCCGATATCCATGGCCGATGGATCATTGTCCTTCTTTCCCGCCTTCTTGTTTCTCTCTTCTCTGGATTTGTCCCACCAAAGATAAGCCGCAAAAAAGACCGCGAACAACACCACCGCTGCCGTGAACGAATTGTCCCTCGCCATTGAACCACGGCCCAATATCTCGCTGATCGGATTTCCCCCACGCACGATCCGTATCACCACCCAAAGCAACGCCAGATGGATCAAGGTCAACGGAATGGCCAGCACCCCCATCAGCACCCCCACCGTCAGATTGCCGATCACCTCGCCCATCTTCTGCCGCCATAACCATTTTTCGACCTCGGTATTCACGCAGACTTCAGTTACGAGGCAAACAGCCCTTGGATTTCATCCCACGTCAGCGAATTGCTGAACGCCTCTTCCCCGTCCAGCGTCGCCTCCGCCATCTCGCGCTTGCGCTGTTGCAGGCTAAGAATCTTTTCCTCTAACGTCCCGCGGGCGATGAGCTTGTAACTCGTCACCACGCGATTCTGCCCGATACGATGCGCCCGCCCCGTTGCCTGATCCTCTACCGCCGGATTCCACCACGGATCGAAATGGATCACCGTATCCGCCGCCGTCAGGTTCAAGCCCGTACCACCCGCCTTCAAGCTGATGAGGAACAGCGGGATGTCATTCGTCTTCTGGAATTGCTCCACCACCTCGCCACGATTCTTGGTGCTGCCGTCCAGGTAACAATACTTCACCCCATCCTTGTCCAGCTTCTCGCGCAACAAGGTCAGCATCTCCACGAACTGGCTGAACACCAGCGCTCGGTGCCCGCCATCGATGATCTCTTCCAGCAACTCACCAAACATCTCCAGCTTGCCGGAAGGCGCCTTGATCTGCGCATCCGGCAGCTTCAACAACCGCACATCGCAGCAGATCTGCCGCAAGCGCAACAACGCACTGAAGATCACCATCCGGCTCTTCGCCAGCCCTTGCGCCCCCACCGCCTCCAGCACTTCCTTACGACTTGCCTCGAGTATCTGCGTGTAGGCCGCCTGCTGTTCCTCCGTCAATTCACAGAAAGAAACCTGCTCCAGCTTCTCGGGCAATTCCTTCGCCACATCTCGCTTGAGACGGCGCAAGATGAACGGCTTCAACCGCCGCGTCAGCCGTGCCTGTGCGTCTTTGTCTTTGTCGCGGACGATCGGCATTTCATACCGCTCCCGGAAATCCTTCGCTACGCCCAGATAACCCGGCATGAGAAAGTCAAAGATGGACCACAGATCCAGCACCGAGTTCTCCATCGGCGTGCCCGTCAGCACCAACCGGTTGTCAGCGCGGATCGTCTTCACCGCCTGCGCATTCTGGCTCTCGCGATTCTTGATATGCTGCGCCTCGTCCAGGATCACCGTATCGAATTCATGCTGCCGATACAGCTCCGCATCCCGCCGTATCAACGCATAGCTCGTCACGATCAAGTCGGATTCCGCGATCAACGGAAACCGCGCCTGCCGTTGCGGCCCATCCAGCGCCAGCACCTTCAATTGCGGCGCAAACTTCTTCGCCTCCTGCACCCAGTTGAACACCAGACTCGTCGGACACACGATCAACACCGGCTTCAGTTTCGCTTCGTTCTTCGCCGCCACCAGCAACGCCAGCGTTTGCAACGTCTTACCCAACCCCATCTCATCCGCCAAAATCCCGCCAAACTGGTTCTGCCGTAGAAACCACAACCACGCCACACCCTGCTTCTGATATGGCCGCAACACCTTCTCCAGTTCGCCCACCGCTGGTAGCGGCATCTCCGCCACCCCTTGCCGCGCAAATGCCTTCGCCTGCCATGTCGGCGGCGCTTGCAGTTTAGTTAGCCCCGCCTCATCCAGCGACGACTGCAAGAAACCCGCCTGCGCATTGTTGATTCGATACTTCCCGCCCTGCTGCTCCGGCGAAACATCCTGCAACACCTGCTGCAATTCCTGGATCGCCTCCGTATCAATCAGCGCGATCTTCCCATTCTTCAGCCGCGTATGATTTCTACCCGAGAGCAAGAGCCGTTGGATATCCATCGCCGAAAACCGCTCGCTCTCCCCCGCAAAACTCACTTCCAGATCAAACCACCGTTCACCCGAAGGCATCACACGGAACTCCGGCTCGATGCGTTCTAAGTTCTTCTCCGTGCTCCGCTGCAACCGTTCCTCCAGCGAGACTTTCCACTCCTTCTCGATGCGCGGATACTCCCGGGCCATGAAGTTCAGCACTCGATCTTCCCCCACCAGATGACACATCCCCAATTCATCCGGCCGGCTGAACCCATATTTCAACAACCTATCCAGCGCCGCCTTCTCCGCCGCCGTATCGCGCGTGATATAACGCGTCGGTGAATCCGGATCCGCCTGCCACATGCCATCATCCGCCGTGGCCTTTCCTACCGTGTGGATACGCACGCCATAAGCGCATTGCAGTTGCCCGTGTAATTGGGCCAGCCCGCCGTGCAGATGCAGCAGGAACTTCGGCGGTGATGCCTCACAACTGAAATCCTCCAGCTTGAAATTCGACTGCACCTCGCACGCCGCCTGTAATTGCGGCCAATCGCGCGTCAGAAATATCGGCACCTCAGAGCGCTTCAATCGCACACTCCCCTGCGTCGCCGCCAACAGCGCGGGCGGCAACACCACCGGTTGAAACTTATTCTTCTGGAACACCCAGCTCTGCGTCCCGCTCGTAAGCAACGCTGCATCCCCTGGCATCGTCCCCGCACTAAGCACGATCTCGCCCTTCGGCTCCAACGTCGCCTTGATCGTCGCTCGCCAAATCTGCTTCGACACCTCCACCGCCGCCTGCTTGCCCACACTGATGCGCGGATGCCCCACCAGCTTCGGCAATAACCCCGCCACCTGCGCCGTCGTCAGCACCAGCATCGCCGGCACTTCCCCTTCCGCCAACGCCTCTGCCTCCCGATACAACGCCCGGTCCTGCGC
>JAJNBN010000574.1 GCA_021156225.1 Verrucomicrobiota bacterium
TGCCCGCATCAGCAGGCTGGCCGCGATGGTGCTCCGGTAACCACTGCCGCAGATGACCGCCAAGGGTTCATCCTTCGGGCACTCATCCATCCGCTCCAGCAGGTTGGGCAAGGGAATATGGCTCGCTTCTTCGATGTGGCCGGCGGCCCATTCACCGGGCGTCCGTACATCCACCACGATCGGCGCATCACCCCGTTTCAGCGCCGCTTTCAAGTCGCACACGCTGAGCTGCGATAGCTGCCGCGTCTCATGCAAGACCTCGGCCTCGACATAACCCACCACGTTATCGAAACCGATGCGCGCCAGTTCCAGGCGCGCCTTGGCTGCATTCGCCGCCGCCCCCACCACCAGCACGATCGGTTTGCCGCCCGGCACAAAGAACCCCGTCCAGGTGGAGAACATCGCGCTGCCCAGTCCGATATTCAGGCTGCCCGGGAAATGACCAGCGCCAAAGAATGGTCCCGTCCGTGTATCGATCACGTAAGCTCCCGCCAAGGCCGCCGCTTTCACTTCGGTTTCGGACAACGCCTTCAGCGCAGCTAGCTCGCGGTAAGCCGAAGCACCCCGCAGATTCACGCCCACATCATAGCTGAAGTAAGCCGGTCGCGCGGGCAGGTTCGTCGTCATCTGCTTCACGAATTCCTTCCGGTCCTTAATCTGCGCGGCCCAGTTGTGTTGCAACTCCTCCGCCACCGTGGTGAATGGAGCGGAGCCGAGGGCGCGACCGCAGAGCGAGCCCGCGCCATGCGCCGGATACACCTTCACCTCGCCCGGCAGGCTGAGGATCTGGTTAAACAGAGAATCATACAGCTTGTCCGCCAGTGCCACCGGATCGGCATCCGCATCGCGCAAATCCGGACGACCCACATCATTCACGAAGAGCAGGTCACCCGTGAACACCGCTTCCGGTTTCCCATTCTCTCGCACCAGAAAGCTGAGGCTGTCCGGTGAATGGCCGGGTGTCTCCAGCAGCTCGATCTCGAGTCCGCCCACGGTGATGCGATCGCCGTGTTTTGCCGCCACGCGTTCATACGTGGCCGGAGCGAGGTGGGAGATGTAGATCTTTGCCCCGGTCCGCTGCGCCAGCTCGATGAAGCCGCTCGCGAAATCCGCATGCGGATGGCTGTTCAGGATGGCCGTGATGCGCAATCCTTGGGCGGCGGCATCCGCGAGGTAATCCTCCACATCCCGCTTCGGATCCACCACCGCGGCCTCGCCTTTGCTGCCCACCAGATAGGAAGCATGGGCCAGCCCTTCTACAAAGTAACGTTTGAGTATCATAAGAATGTATTTGTTGAGTGTTAGTTTCTTTAGATCAGATTTTTGATGAGCAATAAGGCGGCGATGGCCAGCACGAATCCGGCGAAGCCCCGTTGCAACCGCGCCACCGGCACGCGGCTGGCCAGGTGATTGCCGGCGAGCATCCCTATGATCGCCACGACCAGAAAAGCCCCCGTCAACGGCCAGTCCAATGCGGCTTGGCGGCCATGACCGATCAGGCCCGCCAGAGAATTGATGGCGATGACGGCCAGCGAGGTGCCGATCGCCATCTTCATCGGCAACCGCGCGAAAATGACCATGGCAGGCACCAACAGAAAACCACCTCCCACTCCGAGAAAGCCCGTGAGCAGCCCCACGCCCAAGCCAGAAAAGAGGCAGCGCACCGGGCGGCATTCCGGCTTGGGCGTCAGCTCCTCTTCCCGCCGGAACAGCATGATGCTCGCGATCACCACCATCAGCAGCGCGAAGAGCACCAGCAAAGTTTGCGGCGTGACCATCGGCGTCAGATGCGCCCCGGCCCAGGCCCCCAGCATACCCACGCCCCCGAACATCAAGGTCGCTTGTTTATGAACCAGTTGTTCCCGGTGTTTGAACCACGCACCGACAAGGCTCGTGCCGCCTACTACTGCCAACGACATGGCGACCGCCGCTGCCGGGTCAATTCCCGCCGCATACACCAGCACCGGCACGGTGATGACCGATCCTCCTCCCCCGAGGAGGCCGAGGGCGAGTCCGATTCCCGCGCCTAATGTCAGTGCCAGTAGCATATTCCCTTCTCTATCACGCTGGACATGTGGAGCGATCTCCGCTGTCCGGGCTTTGTGTTAGTTCACTCTTTCTTTGTTGTTTCAGCGGCGGCAACTGGTCTGGCAACGGTTCCAAGGTGCCTTGGCCAGCAGCATTCCCATGCCACACCAATCCGTGATGCCCGCGAAGATGAGTCCCGCACCGACGAATCCGCTCAACCCATAGAAACCCGTATGAACCAAACTGCCCAGCAGCACGCCCACCAGCACCATGGCCCCGGCGGCGATGCGTACCTGGCGTTCGAGCGAGATGGGGGTGTTGGCATCACGCTTCAACGGCAAGCCAGCCGCTTCCCACGCCATCAGGCCGCCTTCCAATGAGCGGACCTGTTTGAACCCCTTGCCTTGCAAGAGGCTGGCCGCCTGACCACTCCGTTTCCCGGAGCGACAGACCACGACCAAAGGCTGGTCCGTCGGGATCTCACCCAGCCGCTTCTCCAAGTCGCCCAAAGGGATCAGTCGGGCGCAGGCCAGGTGGCCGCCCGCGAACTCCATAGGCTCACGGACGTCGATGACGGTGCAGACCTCCTTCCGCTCAAGCTGTTGTTGCAGTTGCTCCGGGGTGAGGCCGCTCTTGTTTCGGCTGGAAATGTCACAAGTCGTATTCATATTGTCTTTAACTTTGATGTTAATTGACTATATAACTAAATAGTAATATAGTCAAGGGACGATTCTTATTATGGCCAAGAGCAAGACAACTGCCGCCGTGATGCCGCCGGAGGCCCTGGAGCTCGTGGCGGCCCGTTTCAAGGTACTCGCCGAACCCATGCGGCTGCGCCTGCTCCAGTTGCTGGAGAGCGGCGAGCGCACCGTGGGGGAGCTGGTCACAGAGACAGGTGCCGGCCAGGCGAATGTCTCCAAGCACCTCACCCTGCTGGCCGAGACAGGCATGGTCGGCCGCCGGAAGGAAGGCCTGAACGTCTATTACTTCATCGCCGATCCGATGGTCTTCGACCTTTGCAAACTGGTCTGCGGCAGCCTTCAGAAGCAGCTCGCGCAGAAGGCCAAGGCCTTTGGCGGTTAAGCAGATGCTTGCCACGCGAGCGGCGATGGT
>JAJNBN010000046.1 GCA_021156225.1 Verrucomicrobiota bacterium
CACACTGTGATCACCGGTGACGGCGATGGTCTCTGGTGGATTATCGATACGGAAATAGGACCACGGACCGGGGATGAACGGATACTTCTCCACGATGCTCTCATCCACCTCGATGCCGAGACCGGGACCTTTCGGTACGGTGAGGTAGCCGTTCTTGATCTCCATCGGCTCGGCGAGAATCTCATCGGCAGCCGGGAAGGCGTACATGCCTTTGCGACCGCTGTTCGAATAGCAGGGATATTCTAGCCACTCGACGACTTCTTCGCCCCAGCAGATACCAAGATGCGCGGCAGCGAGGACTTCCAGCGTCGTGCCCCAGCTATGAAAGGCGAACTTCAGCTTGGCTTTCGCCACGGCATCGAAGAGGCGCTTGCCCATGGCCACACCGCCTTGGCAGCAGACGTCGGCCTGGATGTAATCCGCGGCTTTCGTATCGATGAGATCGAGGAAGCCCGCTTCCGTCTGCTCATGTTCACCGGTAGCGACGGGGATGACTTTCGCCGCCATCAATTTGCGATAAGCAGCGTGGTCATCGGGCGGGATGGGTTCTTCGAGCCAAGTGGGTTTGAACTCGTTGATGGCCTTGGAGACTTCCACCACGGTGTCGTAGTTGTAGCTGTTGCTGCCCATGCGCCACCAGGAGTGGGCATCGATCATCAGGCCGAAATCAGGGCCCGTGGCAGCCCTCATCTTCTGGACGGTCTCGATGTCCTTATCCGGTCCAAGAGCAGGACGCATCTTGTAGGCGGGGAAGCCCATGGCCTTCACGGCGGCGGCTTCCTCGGCGAACTTGTCCGGCGGCATATACATGCCCGCGCTGCCGTAGAGCTTGATGGTGTCGCGCTTACGGCCGCCGATGATCTCGGAGAGCGGGCAGCCCTCGAAGCGCGCGACGACATCCAGCAAAGCGATCTCGACGGCGTAGTAAGTCTTCTTCACCTCGAGGTCCGCTTGAAAGTTGAAGCTGGCCCATTGACGCGGGTCTTTGCCGATGAGAAAGGGCCCGATGATCTCTTTGATCTCATGCACGGCACGTTCATGCGCGGGCCCAGGCGCGAAACCTTTCAACCCTGTGTCCGTGGTGACACGGATATACATCGCATCACGTTTGAGAATCGTGCGCTCGCCGCCAAAGAAGGGCAGCTTGATTGGTTCAGGGAATGCGTAGGACAGCAGGAACGCATCAACTTTGGTGATTTTCAAAACGACTCCTTTCCGTCGCGCAACGACGGCTCAAAATTCAAATGGATTGGCGGTAAAAAACGCATCTGGGACGGCGAGCGTTTTAAGGGGACTGGGCAGGGGTGTCGAGGATGGATTTCCAGAAGCATTGGCTACACCCCGCGCTTTTCCCCAAACAAGCGGATGTGAAGACGGTCCGTGTAATTGAAACCATATTGCTGGCAGATCTCCACCAACATCATCTGGCGGGCATTCAAGTCGGCCACCGAAGTTCCCTGTGGCATCAGATAAATGCGACGGCTGGGGATACCGTATTTCTTTTGCAACGTGAGGACTTCCGCCAGATCGGCTTCCTGGCTGATGACAAATTTGAAATACGCCTTGGGACTGGCGGCGTAGAATTTCAGCACCTCAGAGCGTTCGCGCAGGTGCTCGGGATTGGCGGAGTTGGTCAGTTTGGGCGAGACGTTGTAGTGCGTCAGCCTTGCGTCGAGTTCTGCTTCAGGCAGTATGGTGCCGTTCGTCTCAATCTCCACCGTATAGCTCGGATCAATCGCTCGCAGGCCATCGATGACCTCAATCCAGTTGGCCTGATGGAGCATGGGCTCGCCACCCGTGAGGACGACATTGCGGCTATGATATTGGTTCACCTCCGCCACGATTTCCTTGGTCGTCAGTTCAATGATTTGCTCTTCCTTGCGAAACTTCTGATAACCCGGTTGCGCATCGCGCAGATGCTTGAAGGGTGTGCCGGTCCAGTTCCACGTGTAATCGGTATCGCACCAGATGCAGTGGAGATTGCAGAGCGAGGAGCGGATGAAAACGCTGGGCACGCCAAGGCTGCGGCCTTCCCCCTGGAGGCTGTGAAAGATCTCACCTTTGCCGTTGAGCCGCGCGATTTTCATTCTGTTGATTTGTAGCCGCCGACGACAGTCGGCGCTAACTCCATTCACGCCTGCGGCCCCCGATAAACACACTTCGCCGTACAAGTCTCTGCTACCACTACCTCGCTTAACAACGGCAAGCGCGGCTTCAACTCGTTCCAAATCCAGATGGCGAGATTCTCGCTCGTAGGGTTTTCGAGGCCTTTGACTTCGTTCAGGTAGTAGTGATCGAGCCGGTCCCAGAGTGGCTTGAACGCGGCCTTCACATCGGCGTAGTCCATCACCCAGCCGAAGCTGGGATCGACTTCGCCGGTGACGACGATCTCCACCTGAAAGCTGTGGCCGTGCAGACGACGGCATTTATGCGTCTCCGGCAGGTGGGGCAGGAGGTGGGCGGCTTCGAATTGAAAGGTGCGGCGTAGGTCCATTTTCATGCGGAATCTTTCTCCCAATCAGTCCACGTCACGAGGTCGCTGAGGGCCGGTCGGCCATCGTGACGCCACGTGAGCGGAGGTTTTTGCATCCGTCCGAGCGGACAGATGCGCGTGATGCCCCATTGGGCAAAACGCAGGGCCAGCTTTTGCGCGGTGACATCCGTCGCCGCGAGTCCGACCGTGGAAATCTGATGACGCAACGGCTCCAGCGTGCGCAGCAACTCTTCCTGATCCGTCAGTTGCTTCACGTAGATGAAGCGGTTCAGACAGGAGAGCTGGAAATTTGTGTCATTCTCGAAGATGACCGTCCACGCGGTGGAGTTTGCACTGCACCAGAGCTGCGTGTCGGGCAGGTGAGCCGCGCGGACTTCGTAGAAAGCGCGGCGCGTCTGGATGGCCGCCGCACTGGGGACATCGAGGGGTCCACGCGGTTCGGCAGCTTCACGTGCGGCCAGTTCCTCCGCGAGCTTGGAAGCGAACAGTGAAGGCTCCAACGCGCCACCATGCTCCACATAGATGACGTGTGGACTGAGGCAGCCGAGCTGGTTCCAGGCGATGACGTCATCAGCCGCCTGCTGGATTGTTTTGGGCAAGGTCCAATCGCTCATTATTTCGCGCGAGACATAACCAAAGCTCACGCGATGACCGTAACCAAGGAAGCGCACGCGAATAGGCAGGCGGGAACGGATGTCCGCGAGCGTTTCATCGGAGCCCGTGGCGGTGACGCAATCGGCCTCGGCAAAGAGCGCGTTTTCCAATTCACGCTCGCCACCAGCCCATTCGGCGAGTTCCAGGCACGCGCCGAGTTTCGCATCCGCTTCGTAGAGCGAATGGGCGAAGAGACGCGGCAGATAGGAGGAGCCACGGGCGCATTTCACGAACTGGGCGGAGCGGGTGAGCAGGCCGAGGATGAGGCTCATCCAGGTGGGATTCGGCAAATTGCCTGCGGCGATATGCACGAGCATATCGGGACCCGTGACCATAGAGGTGCGGTCACCGATGCGCTCTTCCTTGCTGGCGGAAAAAGTATCCAGCCGCTTGATATGTCCGAGTTCCTGTCCCAGGAGCGTTTCCAGATTTTCTTCTGTGATCTGGCTGAAGAAGTCGTCAATGCCGCGCTCGAGAGTGTGGCGGGAGAAACCAGTCTTTTGCGGGCCTTCTTCCAAGGCCATCTGACGGAAAGGATAGTTTTTCTTCTGCCAGTTCTCCGCCACTTCGCACAGCACGCGGATGATCGCCGTGGTGGAGCGTTGTGCGAGGAACTGCACCCGGTTACGCTTCAACGTCTGGCACGCCTCCGCGATGAGCGGCCCGGTGAGGGTGGCTTCGGGCGGCAGATCAGCGAGGAAGTAGTTGGGCAAGTTCATACGCGTGCTCAGTTGGTTTTAGCCGGTTCGCCCGTGGGGGGGGGATGATGCAGCATCTCTTCCTGTTCGCGCTTGCGGATGGCGTTCAAGCACGGCAAGCCGATCAGTGAGAGCAGGACCGTCACGGTGAGCAGGCCGTAGAGCGGATAGAAGAGAGTGGGATTGCCGATGGCGGGATCGCCCAGATTTTTCACCCACTCACCGAGAATCCACGGAGCCAGACTGCCGAGGCCGCCCCCGATGGTGATGAAAACCCCGAAGACACGGCCACGCACCGAATCCGGAACGGATTCCATCAAGACCGCTTCGATCATCGGGTAGGTGCCCATGAAGAAGAAACCGTAAACAAACAGCGGCGCAAAAATCCACTCTGCGGGAAAGAAAGGGGTGATGCACACCAGCACGCCTGCGACTACCAGCACGAATGCAGTCCAGCGCAGACGGTTGTTAACCCGGCCGAACACGAGATTGCTCAAGCTGGCCGCCAGAAAGATGATGCTCAGCGTGGAACCCGTCAGCTTGGTGTCGAAGTAATGCGCCTTCTGCAGATAGAGCGAAGTGAGACTGCCCATGCCGAACCCTGTGAAATCGCGAAGGCCAAAAAATACAGCCGCCGCGATGAAGAACATCCAGAGCGCAGTCGTGGGAAACATAGGTGCCTTCACTTCCGGTTTGGGCTGGACGTGTTCCTGCAATTTACTGTCGGAAGCATAACGATTGAAAATGACGGCCATGATAAGGCCGGCCAGCCCGAGTTCAAAAACGGGCTTGCGCCAGGCAGATGGGCCGATCATCGGCTCCAGCATTTCTGCCCGCCATCCGGAATAGATGGGGCCGATCAGAAATCCGACACCGGCACCAATCCCCAGCAAGCCGATGGCGCGCCCCGTGCTTTCAGGGTAAAGGCGGGCGATCAGCGAAGTCGCCGCCGGATGAAAGAGGCTGCCACCGAGCCCGGCGAGGATCACAAAACCCAAAGCCGCATAATAATCACCGGCATGAGCGAGACCGATGAAACCCAGGCCGTTCACCGCCAAGCCGATGCTCAGCAGATTTTTTTTGCTGAATTTATCCGCCAACACTCCCGCCAGATAGCTGGGCAGGAAATAGGAGATCATCATCACCGTGACCAGCGACGTGGCCTTGCCCACGCCATCGAGATCAAGATCGTCCCGGATCAGCAAATAGAGCGGGATCAGCGCGACCTGGTAGACGTGCGTGAAGGCATGCAGCGCAGCACTGAGGAAAAGTGTTCTCGGACGATGGTCGTTAGTGGCGGTCATTCAAGAAATTTTATTTATATCACATCACCGGGCCATCAGCGAACAACCACGCGCTTCGGCTTGGGCAGCGCGACCAAGCAGTTCAAAGCCATCCGTGTGACGGATGGCCAAGTCTTCCGTTTGCACGGCAGCAATGGACCAGACGTTCGCCAGGTCGTGAATCCGACCCACACCGGTGTCACCGATGGCCGCTTCCAACCCAGTTTCGGGGGACACGATCATCACACGAGCCCAAGATGGAAATTGAAAACGTCGTGGTAAAGTCGATCCGCAAATGAGGTCATATGCCTGCGAACTCAGTTCGCTCATTCCGTATTCGCACAGAATGGCGGTATCCGGCAGGCCAAGGTGATTTGAAAGCTGACGATGCAACTCGGCCTTGGGCAGTTCGCGGGAGCGGCCTTTGTATCCCCCCGTTTCCATCAGACGTGAACCGGCAGGCAGATGGAAATGCACGCCACGTGCTTCCAGCTCATCAAGGAGATGCACGAAGAGAAATGCAGTGCCGAGCAGCAAGACCGGTTGACCGGTGGTGCAGGCGGTTTCCAACGCCGCGAGCACTTCGGAAAAACGACTCTCCCACGCTTTGTCTGCACCGAGTTCGCCGTAGAACTTAGGTTCGCCCACCGCGAAGCTCTGCTGCACCGACTCAAACATGTGGATGAGGGAGGAATGCGGACAAACGCTGGGTGATGGTGTGAGGGCGATGAATTTGAGACAGTCGCGAGCGCTATGATTCGACTCACTCCTCACCCCGGCCCTCTCCTCGTTGAGAGGAGAGGGAGAAGGAAGGGACGTTTCGGTTTTGAGTGCGGCGTTAAGATTAGCGAGCGTTCTTACTGCCGGCTGGAATCCGGCAGCACTTTGCATCACATGTTTCTCAAACCACGTCAGCAGCGATGCTTCATAAACCGCCAAAGAATCCGCATTGTGAAAATGGCGACTCGGGCGCTGCCCGGTGGTGCCGCTGGAGTGGAACACATGCGTGCGGGCCTCAGGTGGCAGACTGGTGAGGTCCAGTTCCTTAAAGGCGGTCGTAGGCAAGGCCGGGATATCCCGCCAATCTGTGACCGTGGAAGGCGCCTTACGGCGACGGTCACACAGATTACGATAGGGGACCATGTGGTCGTATTGTAGCTTGAAAAGGTCTAAAGCCAGCGATTGGAACTCGTTCTCGCCCAAGGAGTCAGGGTGTTTTGAGGCGCGGGAAATCGCGTCGCGCAGGCGACGGGCAAAGTCATGAAATGGACGCTGTTCTGTCATGTGCGGTTTTTATTCTAGGGACGCAGGTATTAAGTGCGTCACCGGCTGGTTTTCCGCGACAGCCGGATGGATAATGAACCAGACCAAGCAGACCCGTGCAAGTGCGGGTTTGGAGAGCCTGAACTGCCCGAGAAGCTTAGCCCTTGAGAGAACGGATTACCCGGCAAGGATTACCCGCCGCTACCACATCAGCGGGCACGTCCCGCGTGACCACACTCCCCGCACCAATCACACTGCGTGGACCGATCTTTACCCCGGGACAGATGATGGCGCCTCCACCAATCCACACATCCGAGCCGATCTCGATCGGCTTTGCGAACTCCAGTCCGGTGCGGCGCTCAGCAGGATCGATAGGATGGGTGGCGGTATAGATCTGAACTCCGGGACCACAGAAAACATTATCCCCGATGACCACGGGCATCACATCCAGAATGGTGCAATTGAAATTAAAATAGACTTTGTTACCGAGCGTTATGTTGGAGCCGTAATCGCAATAGAATGGCGGCTCGATCCAGACGCCTTCCCCGGCAGAAGCGAGAAGTTCGCGAAGGATGCGAGCGCGGAGCTCTTGCTCAGCGTCCGCCGAACTATTGAGATTCTTGCAGAGATCACGCGCCCGGCGACGTTCCGCAGCCAGCACCGGATCAGCCGCATTGTACAGCTCTCCCGCGAGCATCTTCTCTTTCTCAGTCTTCATCGCGGTGTATGAAAATCGGCGCGGCAAATCCGCAACGGCGTAATTCTGGAAATGGCTAAGCCCGCGGGGAAGCGCGTTAGGCGTTGCCGCCACTCTGCTCGACATGTTCATCGAGTTCCTCGGCAAAAGCTTCCCGCGTCAGCGTGAGGTGTTCTTTCAGCAGCTTGGCTTCATCTGCCGTCAGATTGCCGCGCGTCTTGAACTCCAGCATCTCCAGCAGATCGATGAACATCTTGGCGGATTCCAAATCTTTGGGCGGGGTGACGCCGCTATCGGGGTCGGCGACGCGGCCCAGCATCATCATGGCGAGCTGGGAATGCTGCAGGACGAGGCCGGTGAACAGGTGCGACATGATCTCGTCGCGTGAGGCCTGGTCCAACGATTCATCTGACGGAAACGAAAATTTCATTTCGCCCCAGTGTTACGAGCGCGTTGGATGGCGGCGAGCAGGAAATGCACGAGATGCTTGAGCCGTTCCTCGATCTCCGGCGTCTCCAGCAGGACCTGCCGTTCCGCCGGGCTGGTGAGCAAGGTGCCGCCCACGGCATCTACAAAGACCTCAGGGTCGGTCAATTGCTCGATCTGGCGGAGAAAGTGCTGGTAGGAGTCGGAAGCCTGGGTGTTCAGCGTGGCGTCACCTTCACTGGCCGGCAGCTTTTTGAGCAGCTCTGCCCCGGGATAAAGCCCTTCATCGAAAATAATTTTTATGAGCTCGCGTGCCTTGCCCATCAAGGCCTCTGCTATGGCAGAATTGATAGTCTTTGGCTTGAAAATCTCGATTTGATGGACGCGATACGGTTTCGCCTGCAGTTGCTTGCCCAAATGAATCCGTGTCATTCCTTGAACAATCATCTGGGATGTTCCGTCTTTATTCTGGACGGATGCACGGATGATGCCGACGCCTGCGATCTCGGAAGGAGTCTCCCGGGTGCGGTCAGGGCGCTGAAGTGCTACAGAAAACAGGCGATGCGAAGAAAGAGCATCCGCCAGCATGACCCGGTAACGGGGCTCAAAGATATAAAGCGGCAAAATCGTATGAGGGAAAAGCGTGGCGTTCGGGAGCACCATGATCCCTATCTCTGACGGCAAGTCCATGCAGACAATCTAAGTCTGACTGGCAAGGATGCAAGCGGCATGGGGAATGCTGGCTGGGAGTTGTCGGAAAAGGCCCCGGAAAGGGGTGAAAATGCCGGGCACAAGGCAGTTGGGCGGGCAGGAGTCTTTCACCCGTGCCTTTACAAATCAAAGAACCGAAAGCAAACTAAGCTTATGAAGTCGAAAGTAGTAATCATTATTCTGGTGGTGGTCTGCGGGTTGCTGGCCCTGTCGTGGCGTCGGGACAAGAGCGTGGCGGCCCGGGTGCAAGCGGAGAAAGAGCAGGTCATCGAGACCAAATCCAGCGAGATCGTGAAAATTCGCGGTGATCTGGAGAACCAGAAGAAAGTGAACGAGAAGCTGGACAGCACGGTGCAGAGCCTGACGCAGGAAACCATCACGCTCTCAAACAACCTGACGCGCACGTCCTCGGATCTCGCCAACACGAGCAATGACCTGTCCAAAACGGCAGCCCAATTGAAGCAGACCGCGCAGGAAGCGGAAGAGACCAAGAAACGCGCGGAACAGGCGGCTGAAACGGCCCGGCAAGAGATTGCCAAACGCGATGCGCAGATCGCCGAACTGGAAGTGAACCGCGATCAGTTGACCCAAAAAATGGGCCAGCTCAGCACGTCCATCCAAGGCTTGGAAAAGAATATCGCCGAGACCCAGCAGAAGCTGACGGCCGCCCAGGGTGACAAAGACTTTTTGCTCAAGGAATTGAAACGCCTTCAATCAGAGAAGGCGGAACTGGAACGCCAGATGGCGGACCTTGAATTCCTCCGCACGCAAATCTCGCAGTTGAAGGAAGAGCTGAACATCCAGAAGCGTCTGGAATGGATCCGCCGCGGCATCTACGGTGCGGGCGACGTTCGCAAGGGTGGTCAATTGATGCAGGATGGCTTTGTGAAACCACCCTCGAGCAAGGACAAAGGCACCAATGCGGCGCCGACCCTCGATGTGGAGATCAAGCGTGATGGCGGCGTGAAGATCAATTCACCCACCAATGCTCCCGCTGCGCCCCCGGCGCCTAAATGAGCCAAAACGCGCCGCTCATCGATTCTCACGGGCGCGTGATGCGCGATCTCCGGGTCAGCATCACCGACCGTTGCAACTTTCGCTGCCTCTACTGTCTCCCGGAGACGGAAGAGGCAGCGAACTTTTACCGTTCCAAGTTCGACATCCTGCGCAATCCCAATCCCGCGAAACCCATCGCGCTCAATTGGAAACCCAAGGCGCAAATATTGACGCTGGAGGAAATCGAGCGGGTGGTGCGGGTGTTTGCCGGGCTGGGCATCGATAAGGTGCGCATCACCGGTGGTGAACCACTCTTACGCAAAGGCGTGGAGCAATTGGTAGCCGGTGTGGCCAAGATCCCCGGAATTCAAGATATCGCCATCACCACGAACGGCTTTCATTTTCAGGACAAGGCGCAAGCTTTGCGCACCGCCGGATTGAAGCGGGTGAGCTTCAGTTTGGATTCACTGGATCGCGATAACTTCAAGAAGATCACGGGTCGCGATGGGCTCCAGGAGGTCTTGGACGGCATCAAGCTGGCGCGCCAATTAGGCTTCGCCCCGATCAAGGTGAACGCGGTGCTGATTCGAGGCGTGAATGATCACGAGCTGGAGGCATTGGCTGAGTTTGCACGTGCCGAGGATATTTCCTTCCGGTTCATCGAGTTCATGCCGTTGGACTCCAAGCATGCCTGGTTGAAAGAACTGGTGGTCAGCGCCAAAGAGATACTCGCGCGTTTACAGACGAAGTTCGATCTGCAGCCGGTGAAATCGTCTAATCCTTCCGAGACCGCGAAGCGCTGGGCGTTTCCGGATGGACGGGGTGAGATCGGTATCATCGCGCCCGTGAGCGAACCTTTCTGCGGACATTGCAATCGCATCCGGATCACGGCGGATGGCAAGATCCGCACCTGCCTGTTCAGCCTGGGAGAGCACGATCTTAAGCCATTGCTACGCGGTGGCGCGAGCGATGAGGAACTGCAACAGCATGTGCGAAGCGTGGTCTGGCAGAAGGAAGACCGGCACCACATCGGCGAGCCGGAGTTTCAGCAGCCTGAACGGTCAATGAGCTGTATCGGCGGCTAGGAGCTACTCGCTCAGGTCAGTGACGCGGATGTTGCGGAAGCGGGTGACGGCCTTGTCGTCGTGGTTTTGCAGGCCGAGATAGCCTTTCAGCGAACGGGCAGGGGTGTGGTCCACGATTTTTTCGCCATTGTGCCAGACTTGCACGCGTGGTCCCTTGGCTTCGATCTTCAAAGTGTTCCATTGGTTCGCGGGCTTGGACATGTTCTTGGAAGGGGCCACCACGTCATAGAGCGCACCGGTGGTGAACTTCTTCGGTTCGCGGCCATGGTCGTCCAGGATCTGGATTTCGTGCCCGGTAAAGGCCGGATTCTTTTCGATGGCGGAGCGGATGAAGACGCCGCTGTTGCCTTTCTCGTTCACGGAGTATTCGAGCTCGAAGATGAAATCCGTGTATTCTTTTTCCGTGCGCAGCCAGGAACCGCTGACTTCGGGATTGGTCGTCCAAGCAACACCTTTGCGCGCGACGAGTTCGCCGTTCTCCACGGTCCATTCGCCGTCGTGCAGCTTCACCCAGCCGTCCAGATTCTTGCCGTTGAAAAGGGATTGCTGGTCTTTGTTCGCACCGCCGGTGGCACAGGCAGTCAGCAAGCACAACGCGATAAGTGAATAGAAACGGGTCATGCAGATAATAGAGTGCAGGTTTGGATTGTCTGCCAGCATTTTTGGATGGCCTGACAAGCAAAATTGCTTCCGTGCGATTTATTGCTTCCCACCTTTTTCCGATGCGCCATCATCCCGTCATGCTTTCGTCTTCGGACATCAAGACAGTTCATTTCGTGGGGATTTGCGGCACGGCCATGGCTTCGGCAGCAGTGGCCATGCAAGAGCGAGGTTTCAAGGTGACGGGTTCGGATCAAGGCGTGTATCCGCCCATGTCCACTTTTCTCGCGGACAAAAAGATTGAGGTGTTCTCCGGCTACAAAGAGGCGAACCTCTCTCACAATCCGGATCTGGTGGTCATCGGGAATGCCATCTCGCGGGGCAATCCTGAAGCGGAACTGGCACTGGAAAAGAAGCTTCGGTTTTGTTCGCTACCCGAGTTGTTGAAAGAGTTTTTCATCCGTGGCAAACGTTCGTTGGTGGTCAGTGGAACGCATGGCAAGACGACGACGACTTCATTGCTAACGTGGGTGTTTGAGAGTGCGGGAAAAAATCCCAGCTACTTGATCGGCGGTATCCCGACGAACTTGGGGCAGGGCGCGCGGTTCACGAG
>JAJNBN010000575.1 GCA_021156225.1 Verrucomicrobiota bacterium
ATAGCACCAAGCTGGATGAAACCTACGCCGAGAATTTTGCCAACCGCCGCTTTGCCGCGCTGTTGCCCCGATACATAGATTATTTCGGCGACCCGGCCAAAACCACCTAGGCTGCCAACTCCGCCAGCATCTGCTCCATCTCCTCCCGCGGTCCCTCATGATTCTGATCGATGGCCAACTGCAACGCCCGCTCAAACGCCTGCTTCGCCGCCACTCGGTCACCCGCCTGCAAATCGCACTTCCCGATCAAAATCTGCACCACCATCCAATCCGGCTTCTTTTGCAGCGCCGCCACAAATTGCTGCTTCGCATCCCCAAACTGCCCCGCATCGAACAACGCCTTGCCCAAGCTGAACCGCGCCATTTCATTGTTCGGAAACTTTTCCACCATGGAGCGATGACGATTGATGGCTTCAGACATAGTTCTATGCTTAATTGCGTGCGGCTCGTTCGTGACGGCTTGAATTTGTCCGCCACCGCGACCAGTATCAAGCGTCGTTGTGAAAAAGCTCCTCTCCATTCAAGTCAGCCCGCCCAAGACCTTGCAAAGCCCGAACTTCTCCGGCGGGATGAAAACCTGGACCACCGGCATTTTCAAAGAACGGGTCACCGGCCCCGTAGCCCTGCGCTTTACCAACCTCGCCGGTGACGGCCAAGCCGACCTTGTGAACCACGGCGGCCCGGATAAAGCCGTGAACGCCTACGCCATCGAGCACTATCCCTACTGGCGTGATAAACTGAACATCCCCGCCATGACCAATGGCGCCTTCGGCGAAAACTTCACCACCGAAGGCCTGCTCGAAACCGATCGTCCAAGTCTCCCAACCACGCCAACCCTGCTGGAAGCTTGCGATGAAATGGCACGTCAAAGACCTCGCCCTCCAAGTCGAGCAAACCGGCAAGACCGGCTGGTATTTCCGCGTGCTCAAGGAAGGTGCTGTCTGCGCTGGCGATGAACTCAAACTCATCGAACACCCCTTCCCTCAATGGACCATCGAAGAAGCCAACCAGATTATGCACCATCGCCCCGATGATCTCACCGCCGCTTTGGAGCTAGCCGCCTGCCCGTTGCTCTCGCTGAGTTGGAAAGAGATGTTGAGCGAACGTGCCCCTTTAGGTTAACCGAGCCAAGATCAGCGCGCTCAAAGAAAACGGCGTGCCGTTTCCAGCACACCGCTTCCGTGTCTTCCGCTTATTCCGCGGTTAAACCCAAATCATTTCGGCCGGATCAAAATCTCCTCGATCACCGCCCGCGCCGGCAGATTCGCCACCAGCCAGATCGTATCCGCCATATCCTCCGGCTGCAGCATGTTCACGCGAGCATCTTGCGGCGGCGGCACCGGACGCCGGTCCAGCAACGGCGTATTGATATCTCCCGGGAAGATGGAACAAGCACGAATCCCATTCGGACGCTCTTCCACATTGATCGCCTGCGTCAATCCCGCCTGCCCAAACTTGGAAATGACATACGCCGGCCCCGCCTTCGGATTCGCGATGCGCCCCGCTTCCGAGATCACATTGATGATCGTGCCTGACTTCTGCTCGCGCATCTTCGGCAAGAACGCCTGCGCTACATAATACGAACCGTTCAGGTTCGCATTCATGATCATGTGATAATCCTCCGTGGCCAGCTCATGCATCCGGCGCTTGGCCGTATTCGTGCCCGCCGCATTCACCACCACTTCGGCAACACCCAAGGCGTCCAATACCTTGGACGCCATCTTCTTCACCTCCGCCTCGATGCCAATGTCACACGGGCAGGTCAGCATGCGTTTGCGCGCATCGCCAGCCTTGGTCAGCGTGTCTTTCAGCGCATCAGCCCGACGGCCGACCAACGCCACATTCCAGCCTTCCTTGGCGAACTTGATCGCCACGGCCTGTCCTACGCCGCTACCGGCCCCAGTCACTACTGCTGTTTTGCTCATGATTTGTTAGATTGAATTCTGAACACCTTATTGGCTTTTGGCCAGCACAGACCAGCGCATCAACGCCACCGGCCTTGCCAGCCACGGATTCGCGTCACCCTTCTTCGCCAAAATCACCTTATGCGTTCCCGGATCCGCCTCGATCCATGTCTCATTCCCCAGATAAGCCAACGCATGCACGCCATCCGACGTGATGGCAAAATCACCCGCCTGAAGGAGCGCATGATCATGCTGATGCAGCGCCTTGGTTTCACCCAGCTTCACTGCAAAACTCCGATACTCATCCTTCAATGCTTCCGCCGAGCAATCATACCAGCGCAACGCCATGCTTTGCCGGATAAGCCCACCGTTCAACGTGAGCAGCCCTTCGCGAAACGTGGCATCCACCATGCCCTGGCGCACCAGACCGGAACAATCGATACCCCGCCGGTTCTCCCCGCCCCAGACATAAAGCGTGCCTTCATACCTGCCCAATGCCTGCGTGTAACGTTGCTGCAAGGATTCTTGGGAAACAGAGCGCGAAGGCAGCAGTACCAAAGCCAGCATCACCGCGACTATAGCCAATAGCGGATACCTCACCGCCTTCTTCTCCCACCAAAACCAAAGCGCGCCCGTGAAGAAAATCAATCCCGCGGCAATGGTTGTGAGACGCAACAGCTTGTTGCCGATCGGATAAACCCACAGCACCACGAATAGCGCTCCCGCCAGGCCCCAAAGGAAGATAAGCGGACGTCTTCCCAGAATGGCGGCACGGCTGCTGGTCATACATCGACCGTAAGCTGCGAGAGCTTACAATTCAATCCACTGCTTGATCTCAGATGATTTCACCGCCGAATCCATCACCGATTGCGCGAGCGCGCCATCGTGGAAATTCACACAGCATTGACGCTGCTCACGGATGGCATTCACAAACTCCACCGCTTGGTCATAACGGAAGCTCACCAGCGGATCACCCACACCCGGATCACGCGGACTGCCCGGCAGCACGAAGAACTCCTTCGGGATGGTGATGGTCTTCAGGCCCGGTCCACCGACCTTCCCATACTGCAATTCATTCCAAGTGCCCGTCGTAAAGCTGAAGCTCGCCTCGCTGCCGTTCAATTCCACGCGGTCCGGACTGCGCCAGCTCTCATTCACCCCACTGGCCAGCTTGGAGCTCTCCAGCACACCGGAGGCCCCGCATTTGAACTCCGCCAGAATCGAAACCCAATCATCAGTATCATTCGGCGCACCACCACGCACCGGCGTCATCGTCATCAGATTCGCCACCAACCGCTTCATCGGCCCGATCAAATGATGTGCGAAATCGATGCGATGGCTCAGCATATCTCCGATCTCACCCGTGCCCGCCATCCGCTTCTGCTGGCGCCAGCCCACATTACGCGTGCCCCAATCCTGCAACCGGCAGGAACGATAATGATACGGCGTGCCCAAATCGCCCTGCCCGATCAAGTGATGTAAGTAACGCATCGCCGGCACGAACCGGTAAGTGAACGCCGTCATGTGCCGCACATTCGCCTTGTCTGCCTCCGTCGCCATCAGCGCCGCATCCGCCGCGTTCAACGCCAACGGTTTCTCACACAGGATGTGTTTACCCGACTTCGCCGCGGCAATAGCCACCGGCGGATGGAACACATTCGGCGTCGCGATGATGATCGCATGGATGTCATCGCGCTTGACGATTTCTTCCCAGTTCGATGTCGCGATCGGCGCACCCGTCTGCTGCCGGGCTGTTTCCAAGGTGGCTGGATTGGCGTCACACAACGCCGTGACCTTGACGTCTTTGCAGAGGGCCAGGCCTGGCAGATGGTTTTGCAGCGTGATGCCGCCGGTCCCGATGATGGCAAAATTCAATGTGCTCATGGATCAATCAAAACGAATGCGGCGCAGTATGGCGAGGCGCGCAGAATTGGCAAGTATTGCAGTGAGCCGTAACCGTTCCTCATCACTTTCTCTTGGTCT
>JAJNBN010000576.1 GCA_021156225.1 Verrucomicrobiota bacterium
CGGTAATTTGTTATATTATTTTTACCCCTGTGACTATGGATGTCACAGGGGTTGGGGTAGAGTTGAGGCATGAAAATGGAATGAGAAGGAAGAAAAGGGGGTCGAGAATGAGAACGACGACGAGGACGAGGACGAGGACGATGGGGGAGGTGAGGACGATGGGGGAGGTGAGGAAAATCCCTTTACCGAGGGTGGGAGGTTGTTATTTTCGGATGACAGTCATTATGCGTAATATTTTGCCTTTGCGTTTTCTCGCTTTGTTCGCCGGGTTGAGTTTGCTGGCCGGGAGTTTGCCCGCGCAGCAGGCGCAACCGAAGCAGCAACCGAAACAGCAGCCGCAACAACCCAAGCAACAGCAGGGCAAGCAGCAGCCGAAGGGGCCGCCGCGCGCGCCGGATATGGGCATCGAGATCCCGGCGACGGTTAAGGCGACGCTGGGGCCGAAGGTGGTGGCGCTGGGCAAGGAGATCGACACGCTCAAGACGGAGTTGCAGTCCAAGCCCGCGATGCTGGAGCTGCTGCCGGATGTGCAGATCTATTACAACGCGGCGTATCACGCTTTGATGCACAACATTTTCTACAACACGAACGAGTTCAAGACGGCGGAGGCGATGGTGAATTTCGGGCATTATCGCGCGAAGCAGTTGCGCGACGGGAATCCGGGTTGGATCCATGCCACGGGGCTGGTGGTGCGCGGGTATGTGTCGCGGATCGATGGCTCGGTGCAGCCTTACGGGCTGGAGGTGCCCGCCACGTATTCACCGAACTACAAGGAGAAGAAGCACCGGCTGGATTACTGGTTCCATGGGCGGGACAGCAAGTTGAGCGAGTTGAAGTTCATCAATGAGCGGCAGAAGAATTACGGACGGTTCAAGCTGGATGACGGCTTTGTGTTGCAACCTTATGGGCGGCATAACAATGGCTCGCGGTTCGCGGGGGAGACGGATGCGTTTGAGGCATTGGAGGCGGTGAAGAAGCATTATCCGATCGATGATAATCGCATCAGCGTGCGTGGTTTCTCGCTGGGCGGCGCCACGACGTGGCATCTGGCCACGCATCATGCGGGCAAATGGTTTGCGGCAGCGCCCGGTGCAGGCTTTTCGGATACGGAGCAGTTTTTGAAGATATACAGTAATCGCGACCCGAAGCCGACGTGGTTCGAGGAGAAGCTCTGGCGCATGTATGATTCGGTGACGATCCCGGGCAATCTCTTCCAGTGCCCGACGATCGCCTATAGCGGCGAGAATGACGGACAGAAGCTGGCGGCGGACTTGATGGAGGCGGCGATGGCGAAGGAGGGGTTGAAGCTGAAGCACGTGATCGGCAAGGGCATGGGGCATAACTATGACACGAATTCCATGGAGGAGATCAACAAGTGGATGGATGCACAGGCGGTGAAGGGACGCGAGGTGACGCCGAAGGAGATTCGCTTCACGTTGTTCACGCTGGCGTTCAATGAGATGAAGTGGATCACGGTGGATGCGCTGCAGCAGCATTGGGAAAAAGCACAGGTGAATGCGACGGTGACGGGCGCCGGTGCGGTGCAGGTTAAGACGGAGAACATCGTGGCCTTCACGATCAATATGCCGGCGGGACAGGCGCTGGTGAGCGGTTCGCCGAAGGTGACGGTGGATGGCAAGGAACTGGCGGGCACGGCGGTGGCCGGGGACAAATCCTGGAAGGTGCCTTTCTATAAGTTGAACGGGCAATGGTACGCAGGGGTGAAACCGGAAGCAGGGTTGGTGAAGAAGCATGGGTTGCAAGGGCCGATCGACCACGCGTTCATGGACAGCTTCATTTTCGTGATCCCGACGGGGCGTTCGCAAAATTTCAAGTTCAGCCAATGGCAGCAGGCGGAGCTGGCGGATGCAGTCAACCAGTGGTGGCTGCAGATGCGCGGCCAGGTGCGCATCAAGAAGGACACGGAACTGACGGATGACGACATCGCCAAGAATCATCTGGTGATCTGGGGTGATGCGCAGAGCAATAAAGTGCTGGCGGACATGGCGGACAAACTGCCCATCACATGGACGGCGAAGGAAGTGAAGATCGGCAGCAAGACGTTCTCGGCGGAGACGCAGGTGCCGGTATTGATCTATCCTAACCCGTTGAACCCGACGAAGTACGTGGTGCTGAACAGCAGCTTCACGTTTGCCTATGCGGGGATGGCGAACAATTGCAACCAATACCCGCGTCTGCCAGACTGGGCGGTGCTGGATATGGCGACTGCAAAGGAAAAGCGGCATCCGGGCGGGGTGACCTATGCGGGGTTCTTTGACGAGCAATGGAAACTGGTGGAAAGGCCGGAGTGAACAAAAATAGACACATCCAGGGCGGTGCTGGTGAAAAAGCAGGGGGTCACCCCGCCTTCTTGACTTGCCCGCGTGCGTTCAATACGGTTCGCAGGATGACAAAACGGCCTGTATATTTGTTGGTGTTGCTGGTAGGTCTCGTGGTGTTTCCCCACGTGTCCCCGGCGCCGTTGATTTACCGTCCCGGTGAAGGCTGGGTGTATGAGGCGGTGGGCCAGGAGGGCAAGTGGATCCGGGGCCGCGCCAAGGACCAGCTCACGGTGGCTCAAGAGGCGTTCGACAATAAGGATTACAAGAACGCCATGAAGGCGGCCAAACGCACGGTGAAGCAGTGGCCGCTCTCGGATTACGCGCCGGATGCCCAATACATCATCGGCCGTTCCTACGAGGAAAAGAAATCCGACGAGAAGGCGTTCAAGGAATACCAGACGCTGATCGAGAAGTATCCGAAGTACGCGAAGTACGACGAAGTCTTGAAACGGCAGTATGAGATCGCCCAGCGGTTCCTGGGCGGCCAGTGGTTCAAGCTGTGGGGAGTGCTGCCGATGTATCCTTCGATGGACAAGACGGCGACGATGTACGAGAAGCTCATCAAGAACGGACCGTACAGCGAGGTGGCTCCGCAGGCGCAGATGGACATCGGCACGGCCAAGGAGAAGAGCGAAGATTACGCCGAGGCGGTAAAGGCCTACGAGAAGGCGGCGGACCGTTACAACGATCGTAAGCCGGTGGCCGCCGATGCGCTTTACAAAGCGGGTTTGGCTTATCAAAAGCAGGCGAAGACGGCGGAGTATGAATATTATAACGAAGTGGTGCTGCGCGATCCGAACTCGGAATACGCCGTGGAAGCCAAAGAACGCATCGAGGTCTTGAAGAAGCGGGTCGAGGCGAAGAAGGAAAACTAAGATGATGCGATTTGTTTTCTCCTGTCTGGCCGCGTTGATGCTCACGGGTTGTGCCGGGTATCAACTGGGTCCTACGAATGGAACCAAAGCA
>JAJNBN010000577.1 GCA_021156225.1 Verrucomicrobiota bacterium
CCATCGCTATAGCGGGCGGTGGCATCCAGAGCGGGCGGGTGGTGGGTTCCACTGATCCGAAAGGCGAAAAGAAAGAGCCGCAGAATCCTGTGCTGGTGGAGGATATCCACGCCACCATTTTGCACGCCCTCGGTATCAATCACGAGAAGGAGATCATCACTCCGATCGGCCGTCCTATCGCGCTCAGCGAAGGCAGCGTGATCAAGCAGTTGCTCGTTTAGGCTTTGAGTGAAGTCTCTTTGAACGGGTTGCGCACGGGAGGCTCATCGTGAGGTATGGCTCCCAGCATGCTGCGGATGGCCACGTTCAATACCGGGGTGCGATGCCGCAGCCATATCTTCATCGGCAAGGGTTTTGCTCCTAATCCAGCTTTCGGTTCCAAGGCGGTACGACCCAGTGAGAGCCGCTTGCAACCCAGGGAAATCGCGCTCGCCACGGAGGCGTGAAGCAGTTGCAGATAGATGGGCATGGTCTCCGCGGCGCTCCGATCAAAGCCTACATAATACGCGATGGCTGACGCTCCGTTCTTTACCGTGGTGATGAACCCGAGCAGGTCGCTTTCCTTTCGAACCACCGTACAGCGGAAGTCTCCGCCCAATGCGGTCGCTACAGAGGGAAGATAATTGTGATGCAGGCTGATGGGGCGGATGGATGCTTTCTGCTGCACCGAGGTATAGAGTTGGTGAAGCCGCGCACCGTGCGGTTGCAAGTCTGTGAGGTCTTCCACCACGCAACCGGCGCCGGTGATCTCTTTGGCTATGTTTTTGGCGGACCGGCGATATTTGCCTTCCAGCCCGCCGAGATAATCTTCATACGACCGCCACTCAGGCCGTATGGCGAGTACCATGTCCGGATCAGTCTCGACCGAACGATAGCTGAAACGCTCCAGTGATTCTGCATGGGCGAACTCGTGTTCACTGAGGTCTTTGATCAGTGCGAAATCCGTTTGTCCGGAGAGTTTTTCGGCCCGGCGGATGCGGTAGATGACTTCGGCAATCGCGGGCCAAAGCGCAGCGGGATCTTCATCGGGAGCGAACGCGACGCCGTGATTGCCCCATGCTAAAAGATTGCCACATACCAAGGCGCGCTCTTTGAGCCCGGAACCCAGACTCTTGACCATTCTTCCCAGGAGCTTGGGTTTCTGGTCCGGCTTCTCATGCATCAATGTGGAGCCGGCGATGGTCACGATTTGCAGGGCGACCGCAGCAACTGGTTTATCACCATGAAACACCAGAGCATAGCGAGGGCTCGGGTTTTCAGGGGCGGTCTGCTCCAAGGCGCGCAGGTAACGGGTCTGAAGGAATACGGAGCCTTTGGCCGTCAGGCTGTGCCAATGGCCCGGGTGCATGAAATCAATCCGGTCTCCGATGGCGAATTGAAAGCCGGTGGGGCGATGGCGTTCCCGATGCCGTGCTTGTGCGGTTTGCAGTTTGGCGAGCAGCCCCTTTTTATCGCTTCCTTCTTTCACAGATGACTCCTTGGACAAGTTAGCCCATGATCCGTTCAATCCGGGTGCTTCATCTCGAACCGGTCACGGGTGCGGCAGTACCAATGTGGGGAGGCCATCCGGCCAATGATGTGCAAGTCTTCACTCTTGATGCGCAGCTTGTCCACATCCACCAAGGCATCCCGGACATGAGCGCGTTTGATCACGCCGATGACCATGCGGTTGTTGCCGATCTGCAAGGTGCCCCATTCCACGCACTCAAAACTGGCGGGAGATTCGGCAATGCGGGGCGGTTTCACGGTGGTGGACGGTGCGGCGGTTAACCCGGCAAAACTCAGCTCGTTCTCGCCATAGGGCAGGGAAGTGGCACATTTGTTCATGGCTTCGGCGATCGGTTCATCCACCAAGTTTACTACAAATTCATGCGTTGCCCGGATATTAAGAGCGGTGTCCTTAGGCGTGCCATCATCGCGATCGGCGGGTGCGAAGGCGACGATCGGGGGCTCATCTCCCAAGATGTTGAAGAAGCTGAACGGGGCGGCGTTAACTTTCCCATCAGGACTCAGCGTGGTCACCAGAGCAATGGGCCGCGGCGTGATCAAGCTGGCGAGAATGGCGTAGGCACGTTCCTTATGGACTCCTTCAAAGTCGAAAAGCATGGGTGGACTATGCTGCACTGATGGCCATTGCACAAGGTTGCCAGTGTATCGGGAGATTATGTATGATGCGGTCATGCGTTTCCTTCTTGGACTATTTCTGGCGCTGACTTTGTCTGCTCACGCTGCGGAGAATGTTTCCGTACTGGTATATGGCAGCACACCCGCGGGCATTGCGGCGGCGATTGCAGCAGCCAAAGATGGTGAGACAGTGTTGCTGGTGGAACCGACTCCACAGATTGGCGGCATGTTGACCCATGGCTTATCCCACACCGATTACCATGTGTACGAGGGTATCACAGGCACTTACCTCGATTTCTGCAAACGTGTGGAAGCCTACTACCGCAAGACTTACGGTGAGAATTCCCAGCAGGTGAAGGATTCATTCCGCGGCGCGCATGGGGAGCCTAAGGTGAATTTGATGATCATCGAACAGATGGTGAGCGAGCAGGCGCGCATCACGGTGAAGAAAGAATGGGTGTTGACTTCAGTGAAGATGGCGGGCAACCCCGGCGAAAGGACAATACAGATGGCGACCTTCAAAGATGCCCGAGGCAAGCAGCATGAGTATCAGGCAAAGGTGTTCATTGATGCCACATATGAAGGTGACCTGATGGCGGCAGCGAAGGTGAAGTATCATGTGGGTCGCGAGGGCAAGGATGTCTACGGTGAAGAGCTGGCGCCGGAGAAGGGGGATGGCCAGTTACAGGGTTATAATTTTCGTTTCTGCATGACGCAGAGTCCGACCAATCGCGTGCTGCCCAAGATGCCTAAAGGCTACACGCGCGAACGGTTTGCTGGAGTGTTGGAATTGTTTGCTACGGGCAAACTGAAGAAAGTTTTCGGGTATAACGAGGCGAACATCTACAAGGCGCATATTCCGCCGCTGCCGAATGGCAAACATGACATCAACGACCAATCACGCGGGTTGGTGCGTCTGTCGTTGCCGGGCGATCAAGCTGGCTGGCCGGAAGGAGATACCAAGCTGTGGAACTTGGGGTTGCTGTATTTCTTCCAGAATGATCCGGCGGTGCCCAAGCATTTGCGCGAGGAAGCGCTCAGTTGGGGTTTGTGCAAGGATGAGTTCGTGGAGACGGGCAATATCCCTGGCCAGATCTATGTGCGTGAGGCGCGTCGCATGGTCGGCGTGCATGTCTATACACAGAACGATACGCAGCACGCGCCGGGTGATGCCCGGGGCATCCTGCATACGAATGCCATCGCGTTGGGCGAATACACCCACAATTGCCATGGCACGTTGCATGAGGGGTCGCATTTTGGTGGCAAGCATACGGGTGAATTTTATCAGGCCACGCCGCCGTATCAGATTCCTTATGGGGTGTTGTTGCCGAAGGATGTGAAGAATCTGCTCGTGCCGGGGGCGATGAGTTCATCACATGTCGGTTTCTGTGCGCTACGTCTTGAGCCCATCTGGACCTCGCTGGGGCAGGCATCCGGTCATGCGGCGGCGATGGCGGTGAAGGCGAAATCGGATGTCCAGAGCGTGAACGTGGCGAAGCTGCAACGGCGATTGCATGAAGTTGGTTCGGGTACCATTTACACCACGGATGTGCCACCGGGGCATCTTGATTTTGCGATGGTGCAATGGTGGGGGACTGCGGGTGGCTTGCATGGTCTGGCGCCGATGCCGGACAAGCCTGGTGCCCGTGGAAAGAAAATCATCAGCCAGTATCATGAGAACTATCCGGGGCATGACGTCGAACCAGGCAAGGTGTTGGATGCAGAACTGGCTGCCCGTTGGATCAAACTCGCCACGAGCTTGGGGATAAAGGTGGACGCAATCAAAGCGGACGGGAAGGTGACGCGTGGGGAATGGCTGCGTATGGCCTACAAGAATGCTGCCAAGCCGTGATTCTTTCCCGTC
>JAJNBN010000578.1 GCA_021156225.1 Verrucomicrobiota bacterium
GGGCGAGGAAATGTAAAATTGCGTACACCGCGCTGCTCACCAGCAAGGCTGCCTTCCACGAAAACTGCTTCCGCAACGCTCCAAAAACCACCCCTCGAAAGAACAGTTCTTCCAATGCCGCCACCAAGACTGCCGCAAGCACGGCATTGAACAAATGCCCCATGATCGCCGCTCCCGTTTGCTCCCCGCGGAACATCCGCCCGCCTAATCCAATGACGACTACGATCGCCAGAGCCAGCGAAAGAAATCCAAACAGGAAACCTTTCAGCGCATCACGTTTTCCTTGTGAAAACGGGGTTAATCCCGCTTCCGCCCAGCTCTTCATACCCAGCCTCCGCAAGACCGGCACCAAACCGAGAATCCCGATGATCATGAAACTCCGGTCCACGTACCGGTGAAATGGATGCCCAGCCAAATCCCTTAGCGCGGGCATCGATTCCGCCAATGTCTGGACCAGATGATACACCGCCGGGGCTATCAAAGCTCCCCCGAGAAAGATAGCCGCAAAGTAAGTAAATATGAGTGTCGCCGGACGCATCAATGAGTGCATTACACGGGCTTGCCTTCCGTCCGCCAAGCAGATATTGAAACGGGTGGCGGAGGTGGCACGGGAATAGCTAACTATTATTTGCCAATCGCACTGCGGTTGCATTGGTTTTGTGAGTGTAGTTGCATCAAATACAACTTTTGGGCCTTATCGCCTGCACGAACGCATTAATGGCGGCGGCATGGCGGATATCTGGCATGCCAGTGATGCCCAAGGGCAGGCTTACGCCCTTCGGCTGATGCACAAGTCCCTGCGCTTCAACTTCTTCGCCAAGAAACGCTTCTTCCGCGGGTGCGAGGTTTTAAGCCAGATCCATAACCACGAATACGTCGTCAGTTACGTGGATCACGGCAAGCTCAATGGCCAGCCCTTCTGCGTAATGGAATACGTAGAAGGCGATAACCTCAAGATGCTCTTCGCCCGGGGAGACGATGTCGTCACGGAATTCGTCGGGAATATTTTGATCGATATGGCCATTGCTCTCCAGCACGTCCACGACAGCGGCTTCATGCACATGGATTTCAAGCCGGAGAATGTCATGGTCAGCCGCAATGGGAATGTCCGGCTCGTGGATTTCGATCTGGCCATGCCCCGCCCGCCCAAGCCCACCAAGATGGGCCGCACTCCCGGCACTCCCGCCTACATGGCCCCCGAACAGCTCCAGCGCAAACTCGTCGATCACCGCGCAGACATCTGGGCCTACGGCGTGACCGCTTACGAACTGCTCACCGATCGCAAACCTTTCAGCGGCGAGAGTGGCAAAGAGATTCTCCAGGCGCAGCTCAATCGCGATGCCCTTTTCCTCCTGCCCCGTTCCGTGAATCCGGAACTACCGGCCAACTTGGAAAAGATCGTCCTGAAATGCCTCGAGCAAGAACCCGAAAATCGCTACCAGGACATCACCTATCTCGTGCGTGACCTGGAAGGCGCCCTCTACGTAGCCTGATTTGTCGGGTTCGCCGCTCCGAGTTTTTCCGCCAGCCGCGCGATACACTTCTCCACCTCGATCTTCGCAAACCCGGACGTCTGCGGATCCCCCGTTTCAATGACCGTCCACGCCCCGCTCTCCTGCTGCGCGATATCTACCGCCAGATAAGGCACCCGCAATTGTTGGGAAGCCTTCACCGCCAGTTCACAGATGGTCGCGTGCTCCTCTGCGGTGAGTTCGGACAACGGATCTTCCTCCGGCCAATAATGTCCCACGCCCAAAGGCACATCCTGATAGAGGATCACCCGGAACTCGCGCGCGATGGGAAAGCCGTCCTGGCGCTTCACCTGATGCCGCAGCTTCACCAGCTTGCGCAGAATCGCCGCTCCTTCGGAATACGTGTAGGCATTCAGCAACCCAGCCACATGCGTTTCCGCTTCCTGCACCGAGTTCGCCACGCACGCACTCCAGCCCTTGTCCTTCCGCGATTGCACCGCGCCTTTGATGAAAAGCGGAAAGCCCAATCGCCACGCCGCCGCCGCCACCTCACTCACGTCCCGCACGATGATCGATTCCGGAGTGAGCCCGCGCAGGTGCGGATACGCCGCCGCGAACGAAAGACACCGCACATACTCCGCCGGTGAATTGACGAGCATCAGATTCTTCGCCGCCAACGCCGCGTACAGTTCGGAGTAATCATCCGAGGTATGAACGTAACCGCAAAGCACCGCCGTCACGGGCATGGGCCGATGCGCGAGCTTGCGCAACGTTTTCTCCGCATCCGATTCACGCGTCCATGAGGAAGGTATCTCGATGCTTTCGAAACCTGCCTGCTTCAGCGCCTTCGCCACCTCGGCGATGGCCCGGGAGAAAGGCGTCACCGCACCGGCCGGAACAGTTTCGTGAATGACAACAGGCTTGGGCACAACAGGTAAATATCGCGCCGGACCTTAATGAAACGAAAGTGGGATGAACAGCCTGAGTTTTTTTGCGGACTGCGGCCAAGGGACCACCCGCAGCGGGGACAACACTGAAAGTAAGTTGCAAAATATTTCAGCAATCACTCTGACTCTCCGCCTGCTGCGGCTGGTCTAACGACACAGCCGCGCTCCTGAGAATCACTTCACCCGCTTCGCCTCCTGATTCAATCCATTCTGATGCAAGATCAACGCCTTCACGCCACCCTTGTCATCCTTCACAAACGTCAGTTGCGCATCCACCACCTTGTAGAAAAACTTCGTTTCCGTTTCCGGGAACACCTCGAAGAACGGCTGCCCCGTCAACTGTACCATCAACCGATCACCTTGCCGTTGCACGGTGAAGATCACATTCGACGCCAGCTCATACTTGCCCGCATACGCATCATATATCTTCACATCCACCTTCGCCGCCGCCTTTTCTCCCGGCTCTACATCCGAGATCTTCTTCGCCACCTGGTTCGCCCCGTTCTGATGCAAAGTCAGGCTTTTGGTTTTGCCCGCCGCATCCGCTTGAAACGAGATCTGCGCATCCACCACATCGCAGAAGAACTTCGTATCACTCTCGGGAAAAATGTTCAGATACGACTGCCCGGTGAGCTGCACCTGCAAGTGATCCTTCTCCCGGCGCACATTGCACCTTGATCGCATCAATCTTGGCCAGCGCATATTTCGGCTCCAGCAGGTGCAGTCCGATGTCATCGCTGTCATTCTCTGAATTCGTGAGCACCACCACGGCACGCTGGCGCTTCTTATCGAACCCCGCGAACGAGCGATAGCCGCCCGTGCCGCCATTATGCCAGATGATCTCCGCACCATATCGTGTGTAGATATGCCAGCCCAAGCCGATCTTCGTGCCCGAACTCACATCTCGCCGCGCCGTCTGGCTCATCTCGAAAGCCTCTTTCAATTTCGCGTTATCCAGCTTCATGTTCGCACCCAAAAACTTCAGCATGTCATTCACCGATGAGCGCAACGCCCCCGCGCCCGCCAAGGTCGGGATATCCCAGTTCGACACCGCCTTGCCCATCTTGTTGTGACCCGTGGCCAGTTTCTTTTTCGCCGCAGGTGAAAGTGAAATGCTCGTATTCGTCATGCCCAGCGGAGCGCACAGCCGCTCGATCACCAAAGCCTCGTAGCTCTTCCCCGCCTTGAGCGCCAGCGCATGCCCCAGCAGGCCCATGCCGAGATTCGAGTACTCATACTTGGCTCCGATATCCCGCGTCAGCGTATGTCCCGAAAGAAACGCATACATCTGCTCCACCTTGTAATCCGCGTAAGGATTCGCCCCATCCGCCGGTGTGAAATCATCCGGCAACCGTGGCAACCCAGAATGCTGTGTCGCCAGGCCCAGCAACGTGATCTTTTTCCCACCACGCTCCGGCACCTTCACGCTCGCGGGCAGATACTTGCTCACCGGATCATCCAGCTTCACCTCACCCCGCGCCACCATCTCCGCCAGCAACTCCGTCGTGAACACTTTGGAGATGGAGCCGATCTCAAAGATCGTATCCCCATTCACCGCGGTACTATCCGTACGAGAGAACGTGCCATGACTGATGATGCGCGTCCCCTTCTCGTCGATGATCCCCACCACGATGCCCACCCCCGCGTGAGCGGTATCGATGCGCTCACGCAAAATATTTTTCAATCCCTCATCGTTCGGCCGCTCTTGAGCCACCGAGAGATGCGGCGCGATGAACAAAAACACGATCACGGCGACCAATAGGGACACAGTCCAGGTCATAGCTTTATTCATGAGATGACTTATTTTCCAACAATTCCAGGATTTCCTGCAAAGTCTGGTCCCGCTCCGCCTGCAATGGCAACAGGTGTTTCTTCCGCACCGATATCTGGCTCCGGCTGCAACTGTTCCGTTCTTTGATATATTAGTCGCCAATCATTAAAAAAATATTACAGGCGGAGGCAGTTTTCGTCTGCTTTCCGAAAACGGTTACAACTCCCTGATAAAAAGCAGGTTACGTTTAGCCCCAGTCACACGAAGGCACGTTTACAAAACTTCTCCCGCTCTATAGTGGCTTCTTTTCCTTGAAGCTGGTTAAAAAGAATCCGTCAAAAGAGAGACAAACTTTAACCGCCTAAAACTATGGAAACACTGCT
>JAJNBN010000579.1 GCA_021156225.1 Verrucomicrobiota bacterium
CGAGGGCGAACACCAGCAATGCCAACCCCACCGACAACAGCCTTCCCCAAAGCAGTAATTTCTGCCGTGCCGAAACCCTTAGTTCCCGCTCTACTATCGGCAGCCACCCCACCCCGATTCCTGACCGGTGTGCAGCCATCAAAAACTCCTTTGTTACTGCGTCTCCCCGCGCGTCACGCGCATGAAGACTTCCTCCAGCCCCAATTCATCCTCCCGCAATCCCACCAGCTTCAGACCATCCTGGATCAACATCGTCGCGATGAATGAGGCATCCGTCTCATGATCCTTCAACGTCACCTTGAGCTGGTCCTCCACCGTTTCGATCTCCGTCACCTCAGTGCTCGCCTTCAGCAGTTCCCGGGCACGTTCCATGCGCTCCGTCACCTTCACCCAGAAGATTCGGCCGCTCATCTGATCACGTACGCCTTGCACCGGACCGCTGTAGATCAGCTTGCCCTTTTCGATGATCGCCACGCGATCGCACAACGTCTGCAACTCGCTCAAAATATGGGATGAAATGATGATCGTTTTCCCCATCCGTTGCAGTTCTTCGAGGATCGCCATCATCTCGATGCGCGCCCGCGGATCCAGCCCGCTTGCCGGCTCATCCAGCAGCAGCAGTTTCGGATCGTGGATGAGCACCCGCGCCAGGCCGAGCCGTTGTTGCATGCCCCGGCTCAGCGCTCCGATCAGCGCCCCCTTCTTTTCGCTCAACCCCACCAGTTCCAGCACGTCACTCACCGTCTTCTCCCGTTTGCCGCTGGGAATCCGATAACACGCGCCGAAGAAATCCAGATACTCCGTCACCTCCATGTCCTTGTACACACCGAAGAAATCCGGCATGTATCCGATCACATGCCGCACGGAATCCGCATCCTTCACCACATCATGCCCCAATATCTCCGCCCGTCCCGATGAGGGCGTGAGAAAGGTGGCCAGGATGCGCAACGTCGTCGTCTTGCCCGCGCCATTCGAGCCGATGAACCCGAACAGGTCACCCTGGTTCACCGTCAGGTTCAGATTGCTCAACGCCGTCATCGCCCCGTATGTGCGGGTCAGCTCGAACGTTTGGACTGCTGGTATCTTGGTGTCAGTTGCCATAGGACAATCTCAGGGTGGCGTCGCGGCCATCACACGGAATAACGTGTCACGCGTGGACCGGCGCGGATCAAATTTGTTCAGGGCCGGGATCGGCGCGTAACCCGCCGTCCATGCCAGCAGGCATACTTGCCCGCGTTTCAAGCCCTCACTTAGTTCAAACCCTTGCGGCAGGATGAATTGCACCCGGTTGTTATACTGCGGCTGATTGGCTGGGTTCATCTTGCCCAGGAACGACGCACCAGCCAGATGCAAGGGCGGGTTCGGCAGGAAATTCGCCTGCGAACTTCCAAACGCATCCCGGCGACGATCCGCCGCCATGCCGAAATTGGACGTGTTCTGCTGCACGAAATCCTCCAACCGCTGTCCGCCGCTTCGGACCACCTTGACCGTCTTCCGTTCACCCGCTTGCATCCGGGGAACCTCGATGACCCGGTCCTCCACCACCAGCCACAACCGGTCGGCTGTGTGTTTGAGTTTGTTCTCTATCCGCACACTGATGTCTGAACCCGTCTTGACCACTTCCATCGCGAACGGCTCTTCCGCGGTCTGCATCCAGTCACTCACAAAAAGCTGGCTGGTCCAGACCGGCACAAATACATCCGCAGTGAATCCTTTCCCCATCTGGGTGATATCCGAGCGCGTCAGTTCCTGTGCGGAAGAGACCGATCCCTGGAACTCACCCCGAAAAGTCGCATGCTGAACTTCAGTCGCCACCGGATAACGCGCATTGGATGGTGAATAGCAGGAGGCATACGTGCGGCCGCGCATCTCAGTTTTGCCACTGTGCGTCATCACGTCCACCACATGCAGCTCGTTCCACTCGCTCTCACCGGCGCGCAGCATGAATCCGATCCAGTAGATCAGCAGCGAAAACCCGACGACATAACATGGGAAAGTGATCCACGTCAGCATCTGGCGGTTGATCTTCTTCAGCCACCATTGGTCCAGCGGTCCGATCACCACCAGATACACCGCCAACAACAGCAAGAGCCAGCTCACCGGCAGTTTGCGCACCTGCTTGGAATCAATCATCGCGCCGATCGGTCCATCGATGCTCTGGTAATTGATGTAACCGTGGTTTCGATTTTGATTGTTCGGATTCGTCTCAGAAAACCACGCAGACGGCACGCCCAAGATTTGTGCCCAAAACCATGTGCGTCCTTTCCATGACCGGAACGGCTCCCGTTCCGGACTGAAGGTCAGCACCGTCAGCCGTCCTCTTCCGCGTTCCGCTCGGACGATGAGCGGCACCCCGCCCGCCGACACCAGCGTCTGGGCATCTCGCACATTGGCTTGAAATACCGGTATCAGCGCCTCGCGGAATTCAGTGCTCTCCTCCTTCTTGCGGCCCGAGGTGAAATAGTTTTGCAGATTGCCGCCCGATACCGTCCAGGCAAATGAATCCAGTTCCCGGCCTCCCGCCACCATTTGAGAACCGCCGAACTTCATCGGCATCAACGGAGCCAGCCAAGGCAAGCCGCTCAGATCTCCGGGCTGTTCCACTCCCACGATCAAATGTCCACCGCTCTGCAACCACGACACCAGCGCCGCAGCTTGCGGTGCACTGATCTCCAACGCCCGCTCAGTATTCAGATAGATCGCCTGCAATCCCTCCAGCGGGATCGGTCCATCCGGCAGGAATGCCGGATCAAGGCGCACCACCTCCACGCCTTGCTCACCTTGGGCGGAAGAAACATCCGGCAAAACCGGCTGCCCGCCAAAAGTCCGCGCGATGGTCCCCATCAGCATCCCGTTCCACGCCATGTCCTTGCGGATGCTCAGGTTCTTCACCTCCGCCCGCTTCTTGTCCTTGTCATCATAGAGCACTGCCCGCCATTGGGAATACTTGCCCGCGGAGGCAAAGACCGGCACCACCACCCGCTTGCGGGTATTCGTGGGCAATTCCACGGGCACACGCCTCGCTTGTCCCCGGCCCGTTTGCTCGTTGGTAAGCTCGATGACGCCATTGAAAGGCGGCCCGTC